>SKVE01000508.1 GCA_007129635.1 Planctomycetaceae bacterium | reverse complement strand
CATCATTGCCCTTGGGCAACCATCACGTCGCGGTGCAAGCGGACGACGGATTCGGAGGACTGGCCCAGCAATCGTTCGCACTTCTGGTACACCAGCCGACCGGGAATCGTCCGCCTCAGTTCCGTTCGATCCCGGTCGTGACTGCGGCGGTTGCGACCGATTACGTGTACCAGGCACAGGCTTTCGATCCCGACGGCGACGTCTTGACGTACGGACTGGACGAAGCTCCCGCAGGCATGGTGATCGATCCTGCGACAGGGCTGATCCAATGGACGCCGACCGCAGATCAGCCGGGTCAGCACGCGGTGCATGTCGCGGTAAGCGATGGGCAGGTCCAGGTCCAGCAGCGTTACCAGGTGGGCGTCGTTCCGTCCGCGGGCAACCACCCGCCGACGATCGTCAGCCGGCCGGTCGAATCCGTGCTGGCGGGCACCGAGTATCGTTACCAGGTCGTGGCCGTCGATCCGGACCCCGAAGATTCGTTGCGTTACGATCTGGCGGACCCGGTGCCCGACCAACTGCACATCGATCGCCAGACCGGCTTGATCACTTGGGCCACCCCGCTGGATCAGACGCCGATCGGTGTCCGAGTAACGGACGGTCGCGGCGGCAGCGACCAGCAGACGCTGATGCTGAACGTCGTGACAGCAACGCCTCGCACGATTCGTGGTCATGTGTTCCATGATGTGGACGGCAACGGCCAATGGGATGCTGGCGAGCCGGCATTACACGGTCGCATCGTGTTTCTGGATCGCAATGGCAACGGTCGCCGCGATGCGGACGAGCCTTGGGCCGAGACCGATGCGGCGGGGCGGTACGAATTGGGTGATCTGCTGGAAGGTACCTACACCGTGGCTCTGCAGCACGTGCCTGGCTGGTTGCAGACAACGCCCGTCAGCTCGGCATCGGTCGTGGTGGATCAGCCGATCGTCGCCGGGCCGGATTTCGGCTTGACAGCCCATTCGCAGCCCAACGCCGCGCCGTATTTCATCAGCAGTCCGCCGACCGAGGCGACGGCGGGCGTTGCACTGAATTACACGGCCAGGGCCGAAGATCCCGACCAGGATCCGCTGGAGTATGCGTTGGTCTACGGTCCCGAGGCGATGGCGATCGAGCCGTTCTCGGGCCAAGTGGTCTGGACTCCCACCGCTGACGATGTGGGCTCGGCCCATGCAGGCATTCAAGTTACCGATGGACGCGGCGGCGCGGCCCTGCAGACGCTGGTGCTGATGGTCGGGGCGGCCAGCGTCGGCCCAGTCTTTACCAGCCAACCGGTCCGCGTGGCTCGGCTGGGGGCCGCGCCCTACCAGTACCCTGCGGTGGCCGAAGATCCCGACGACCCAACGGCCTCGATCCGTTACTGGCTGGATTCTGCTTCGCTGCTGCGAGGCATGACGATCGATGCTCACACCGGGCTGGTCCAATGGTCCGGCATGCAGTTGGGTCAATGGGAAGTGACAGTCTGGGCGGCGAACCAGCACGATCAACTTGCCTATCAATGGTTTCTGTTGCAGGTGACCGATCAGACGGACAACCAGCCGCCGCAGGTCGGGCCGGACGTGGCGATGACGATCCCCGCCCAGGTGACCTGGTACGACCGGGTACCGGCCTGGGACCCCGACGACGACCCGCTGACCTACACGCTGGTCGCTGCGGTCGGGATCGATGGCTTGAGCATGCTGGACGCGCCCTACGCGTCATGGTTGGCGTGGACACCGACGTTGGACCAGGTGAACGATCCCGATTCGCCTTATGAGTTTTCCGTTCAGGTCAGCGACGGTCAGGGGCACTTGGTCCAACGAGCGTACCGCATCGACGTGGTGGCCGATGTGCCCAAGAACCGACCGCCGCAGATCACTTCTTCACCGCGTCAGCTCGCCTTGGTCGGCCAGGTCTACGCCTATCAGGCGACCGCGATAGACCCCGACGGCCACACGGTGCACTGGCGATTGGACCAGCACCCGGCGGGGATGACGATCGACGACCAGACCGGGCTGGTCCTTTGGGCGCCCAGTTCGGCCGATCTGGGTGCTCAGGCGGTTACCGTGGTGGCGATCGACGCTTTCGGCGCTGCGGATCGCCAGCCGTATACGATCAGCGTTTCGGCTCAGAACCGTCCGCCCTACTTCACCACCGCTCCGCGTACCTGGGCCACGGTCGACCAGCCTTACGTCTATCACGTGGGTGCTGAAGATCCCGACGATCAACCGCTACGTTTCGAGTTGGCGGCGGGGCCGCAAGGAGCTGTCATCCAGCCTCAGACCGGTTTGCTGACCTGGACGCCCGCATCGGCACCCGAGCAAGGGTTCAGCGTCCGAGTGGTCGACCCGCTGGGGCTGGACGCGATCCAGAGCTTTACGGTCGATGTCCAACCCCTGCCGCCCAACCAGCCGCCGATCATCCGCAACGACCCGCCGCAGGTCGCGCTCGTGGGCCGCTCGTACCACTGGCAGGTCGACGCCGTTGACCCGGACCACGCGTTGGCCGAGCTGACGTTTTCCGTCGCGACCGATCCGGCCGTCGATTGTCTGAGCTTCGCAGACGTGCCGCGGAACCGGTTGGAGTGCGATTTGGTGCCGGAGGGGATCGGCCAAACCTGGGTCACCGTCACGGTAACCGATCCGCTGGACGCCGCGGCCCAGCAGCGATATCTGCTGACGTTACGCCAAAACAACCCGCCTCGGGTCTCGGTCGCCGACCGGACGATCATCGCGGGTCAGACGTTCGCCTACGATGTTCCGGCTGCGGACGACGATCCGGACGATGTGCTGACTTTTGCGCTGGCGACGACCGATGGTTCCCCGATCCCGCCCGGCATGACGATCGATCCTCAACTGGGTCGTATCCGCTGGCCGGATGCGACCGTGGGCTCGTATCCGTTGCTCGTCTCGGTCACCGATGGCATCGATACGGCCGAAGGTTCCTTCACGTTGCAAGTCTTGCCTGACGACCTGCCGCCCGAGGTCGCTTTGTCGCTCAGCCACCACGTGGCGGATGTGGGGCAGGACGTGTGGATCTGGGTGATCGCCAGCGATAACGTGGCCGTCACCGGGCGAACACTGACCATCGATGGCGAACCCGTGATGCTGGACGACTCGGGGGCCGTGCAATGGACCGCCGCAGGAGATTTTGGGCAGGTATTCCAGTTGCAGGCCGTGGCGCGGGACGCCGCCGGAAACGTCAGTCAGCCAGCCACCGCCAGCCTGCGAATCCGCAACCCCGACAACCAGGCGCCGCAGGTCACGCTGGCGTCGCCCGTGTCGGGAGCCGCCGTGACCGAACGGACGGCGATCATCGGTTCCATCATCGACCCGGATGCCGATCTGGTTTCGTACACGATCACGGTCACTCCGTTGGATTCGACGATCCCCGTGCAAACACAAACCGTCGCGGCCGATGCGGGCGATTATCTGGACGATCTGGTCGCTACGCAACTGGGCTGGCTGGATGCCACGCGGCTGGAAAATGGGGCCTATCGCCTGGAGGTCCGGGCGGTGGACGTCGAGCAGCGGGTGGGTTGGGGTTCGGTGATCGTCCGGGTCGAGGGCAATCTCAAGCTGGGCAACTTTACGCTGACGTTCATCGACCTGGAACTTCCGGCCCTGGGGATGCCGATCACGATCACCCGCACTTACGATACGCTGACCACGCATCGTCAGGACGATTTCGGTTACGGCTGGCGGATGGATATCTCCAACGTCCGCGTCGATCTGGTT
>SKVE01000352.1 GCA_007129635.1 Planctomycetaceae bacterium | reverse complement strand
GGTATTAAAGGGCTCGAACGCTGGGAAAGAAGTGAAAATCCCCACTCCCGAGTGCGTGATTGGGCGGAGTTCTGAATGCCATCTGCGTCCCAAGAGCGATGCGATCAGCCGCCGTCATTGTGCGATCGTTGTGGAAGAAGGTGCCGTCAAGGTCCGCGATTTCGGAAGTAAGAATGGAACCTTCATCAACGAACGCCGCGTGGACGGCGAACTGGTGGTCCGATCGGGCGATGTGATGCGATTCGGGCCGCTTTCGTTCGAGATGGTGATCGACCACAGTTTGGGCGGCGAAAAGAAGCCGAAGGTCTCCAGCATTCGCGAAGCGGCGGCACGCACGACCGAGAGCGGCGGTGATTCCGGGAAGTTCGTCGAGAACGACATCTCGGATTGGTTGGACGAAGCCGACAAGGTCGAACGCGAGCGCCGATTGGCTGACCCCGAGACGCGTCAATTAAAGCTGGACGAAACGGACAACGTATCGCTGCAAAAATCGATTGAGGAGCGAACGAAGAAAGCCTCGCAACAAGAGTCCGGCGACTCGCAGGAAATCCCCGCGAAAGACGGTAAGAAGAAGAAGGTCCTCGGAAAACTGCCCACCCGCCCCGACTCGATGCCCAAGGATTCTCGCGAAGCCGCTGCGGTGATGCTCAAGAAATTCTTCAATAATCGCTGAACTCACGCGAATCGTCCTCAAGACAATTCGCCGAGGGCCCCGTTGCGATGAATCATGAAACTCTGCAGTCGGTCAGTCGGGTAGAAGAAAGCGGAGCGTGCGATATCCGTACGAGGACCGATGACTTGCACCAGACGGTCGAGCAGTGCCTGGCCGGGGATCAGTTTGCGATGATCGATCTGGTCGAGCGATTTCAGGCATCCGTCTTTGCGTACTGCTATCGGATGCTCGGACATCGCCAGGATGCGGAGGACGCCACTCAGGAAACGTTCATCCGTGTCTTGCGAAGTCTTGCGCGGTGGGACCATCATCGAGATTTCCGGCCGTGGCTGATGACGATCGCTGCCAACCGGTGCCGGACGATGCTGTCGGCTCGCAAGCGTCGACCGGTGGTTTGCGAAATCGAACAAAATCTGTGCGAGGACGATAGCGGTGACTGGTGCGAGGCCAAGCAATTGGACGAAGAAATCCAAATGGGCTTGTCTCGGATCAGCCCGGAACATCGCGAAGCCTTCGTCATGTTCCACGATCACAACCTGTCCTACCAACAGATCGCGGATATCCTGGGTTGTCCGCTGGGAACCTGCAAAACCTGGATCTATCGAGCTCGCCGACAACTGGCAACATGGTTGCAGAACCGGCAAGTTTTAACGGGTCGGCATTTATGAATTGCGACGATTTTGAAGCTAGAATTCATCAGCGGCTGGACGAGCGTTGCTCGCTGAGCGACGACCCGCGTCTGCTGGATCACGCGTCGGAATGTCCGGCCTGCGCCGACGTGTTGGAGACCTATGGCAACTTGTTTCGTCAGATTGGGTGCTGCCAACTGCCATTATTGGATGAGAATTTCAGTCGGCGCACCGTTCAAGCGGCCCTGCACAACTCGGCGAGTTTGGGCACCCGCTACGTACCGAAGGAATCTCATCGTCGATCGGTGCGACCATCGCGGTGGATCTCCAGGCCTCGGATCGCCCATCAGATGCTGGTTCTATTGGCGTGTGTCGTATTGATCGCTGCTTTGCTGCCACTCTGGCTGCCCTCGATAGGCACCAACAGGCTGATCACCGAATCACGCAACACCTTGCCCGACGGGACGGAAACCGCCGATGGGGGGCACGCGATTTCTCAGCGGGAACTCCGCGACCTGCTGGCGTTGAACTCGGCAGTTCGGCCATCTCGTGATTTTTCGGCCGATGGTTGGCGAGTCGTTTGGGCTCAGTGGTCTACCGCTCTTCAATCCGAACCGCTCGAACCTTTGGACACGTGGACTCAGGGCATCAAGCCCATCACCGCATCGCTGCACACCGCGTGGCTCAGCCTACGGACCTCGTTTCCGTTATACGAGCAAGCTCCGGAACTGACCCCCGACGAGAGCCCGACGACGTAGATACTTGAGCCCCAAGTTGCCTAAAACTTCCTCGTAGGGCGGATTGCCAATCCGTTCCACTTTTTATGCAACGTTGGGGTTGTGTCGGCGACACGGCCGCCCGTCTTCCACGCACGTGAGCACCTGGGGGTGTCCGGAGGGATGCGTTGCAGACCAGGGGGATGAGGGTTAAAATTGCGACCCGTTTGTCGATTCTCGCATGTCCTGTTGTGGAAGGTTGCCCATGGCGATCACTGGCGACCAGCTCGTCGCGCTGATGATTCATTTGTGCTGGCTCTCTGTGTTGTTATTGGTCGGCAAAGCGATCCGAGCCCGATTGCGTTTCCTGCAACGGCTGTTCTTGCCCGCATCGATCCTGGGCGGATTCATCGGCTTGGCGCTTGGTCCGTACGCCCTGGGCGCACTGGGCGTCCAGATCATGCCGGGCGAGATGCTGACCACCTGGGCTGCCCTTCCGGGCATCCTGATCAATGTCGTATTTGCCTGCCTCTTTCTCGGGATGATGATCCCTGGTCCGGCGACGATTTGGCGTGAGGGCGGTCCACAATTCTGCTATGGCTGGATGGTGGGGATGGGGCAATACATGGTGGGTGTGGGGCTGTCGGTTGTCTTGCTGGCGCCCGTGTTCGGTGTGCCTGTCTTTTTCGGTTGCCTGTTAGAAATCGGTTTCTCTGGGGGACATGGGACGGCCGCCGGGATGCGAGAAGCGTTTACGGAACTTGGGTTCGAAGCCGGGTCGGACCTGGGTCTGATGTCAGCCACCATCGGGATCGTCTCGTCAGTCGTGTTCGGGATGATCATGATCAATCTGGCCGCCCGCCGTGGCTACACCCAAGTGATCACCTCGCCAGACCGCATTCCCGAAGAGACGCTCAGCGGGCTGATCCCCGAAGGCCAGCGCCGCGCGACCGGTCGCATCACCGTCGCGCCCAACGCGATCGACCCGTTGGCCTTCCATCTGGCCATCGTCGGCTTGGCGATTCTGATCGGCTGGTCCTTGCTGGCCGCGATCCAAAACATCAGCGCCAGGATGGAGCCGGATCTGTTCCGCAGTTTTCCGCTGTTTCCGCTGGCGATGCTGGGCGGGCTGATCATCCAGGTGGCGGCCTTGAAGATCGGCTTATCGACCTATTTCGACCGAGCGACCTTTTCCCGCATCCTGGGCTTTGCTTTGGACTTCTTGGTGGTGGCAGCCATCTCGTCGATCCGTCTGGATGTGTTCTTGGCCTTCTTCTGGCCCTTTGTGATCTTGATGGTCTGCGGGTTGGTCTGGATCATCTTTGCCACTTGGTTCATCGCCCCGCGGATGTTGCCAGACGCGTGGTTCGAGCGATCGATCACCGAGTATGGCATGCAGACCGGGGTCACTGCGATGGGTCTGCTGTTGCTGCGAGTGGCCGATCCGCATTTCGAGACACCGGCAGCCAAAGCGTTCGGCTTCAAGCAGATCGTCTACGAGCCCTTTATGGGTGGCGGTTTCATCACGGCGGCGGCCCCCATCCTGATCCACCACTACGGCGCCGGACTCTCGCTGGCCGTGGGGGCTGGCTCCATGCTGTTGGTACTGGCGATCGCAGGCGGTTCGGGATGGATTTCTCTGGGCCGACCACCGACGCGTTCCTATTGAAGGCTTCACCACCAGCCGATCAAGGCACGGCAT
>SKVE01000648.1 GCA_007129635.1 Planctomycetaceae bacterium | reverse complement strand
TCGTTCGGAAAACCAAACCAGGGATTGTAACGCTGCAACCCGTTTTTACCAACCGGGGCGGCCAACCGATCATCGAAGGCGCCGCATTCTTCGGCTTCGTTACCGAGTTGCCACCTCCGTGTCGATCTGACAGACGACGCGGAAGCCGACGTTGAAAACTCGGTGATACGGACGATAGTCCAGACGATAACTGGCCGTGGCCCGATGCGGGCGGTCGCGCCATGAACCGCCTCGGACGGTCATCCGGCCGTCCTCGCGAGCGGTTTGGGTCCACTGCCAGACGTTTCCGTGCATGTCGTGCAGCCCCCAGGCGTTGGGCCGATAGCTGCCGACCGGAGCGGCCAAGAAGTGGCCGTCGTCGAAACGCGTGTCCCGAGGCACCCAGTCGTCATAGATGCCAGGGTTCTCGATGACCTCGGCTCGAGTGTAACTGCCTCGAGCCGTACAGGCAGCGTACTCCTTCAGCCGGATATCGCCCAGATTCGCATAGGCCGAATAGTCGGCGTCTAAATCCCCGAAGAAGAACGGCGTGTCGCTGCCCGCACGACAAGCCCACTCCCACTGCGATTCGTTGGGCAACGAGAATCGCTGCCCGGTCTTTTGGCTCAGCCAGCGGCAGAAGGCGTCCGCCTGGTGCCAACTGACGCGGACGACGGGCTGATCGGGTTCGTTCAGCGGGTACCCCAAGCGGCCGAACTGATAGCCGTGACGCGATTCCAGGCGGCTGTCGTGGTCGGGATCGAAGCGAGCGAATTGAGCGTTGGTGATCTGAAAGCGGCCCATCCAGAAAGGCCGCTCGATCGTGGCGATCTGCGGCGAGGCTTCCATCGTGGTCCCACTGGCCTGGCCCATGACCATCGTGCCTGCCGGGATCGGCACCAATTCCAAGCGGACTCCATCGCCCAGATCGATCGTTCGCGGCTGGAGTTCCAGCATCGCTTGGCGGCGTGCAGCTTCCTGAGCGTCGAACGGCCAGCCGGGAACGTTCAGCGGCGCGGTGACAGCTTCAGCGGGTGCTTCTTCAGGTTCGGGCATCACGGGTGCGAGCGGAGCCTGCTGCGGAGCAACGATGGCTTCATAGTCGATCGCGATCCCGGCATAGCGCTGGCTCAATTCCATCCGTCGAGGCATCACACGCTGGACGGCCTCGGGGCCCACGATCTCGGTCCACGTACCATGGTACGGCGTATTCAGATCGATCCAGGTGATCAGCCGATCCCATTGTTCGGAATCCAGTCGAACGCCATGATGGCGACCGTCGCGCAACATCTGGACCAATTCGGTGGTATCGGCGTGGAAGTCACCGGGCGTCAGCAGATGCATGTCGCTTTCGATCCCCGGCCGCCGCACGTAGCGATGCAGGTTCGCGTACGAGACCGAGAACTGGCCGCCGTATTCCGGGTTGACTCGGCCGGAGATCTGCGAATTCCAGTCCTCGATGTTCTGATCGCCTCGCAGATCGATCAACGTCGTACCGTCCTCGCGCGCCTGACCGTCATGGCAACCGACACATCGATGGTCCAACACGGGTTGAACCTCGCGATGAAAGGCGAATCCGCGCGGCGGACCGTACCAAGGCTTGATCTCCGACGGTCTGCGCAACGCGGCCAAGGGCAACTGGTCGATCGGCGGGCCGGTATTCTGCGATTCATGACATCCGGCACACGAGACGACTTCGCCGGGCATGCCGACGATCCAGGTGCGTTTTAGCTGCACGGCCTTGCCTTCGGCGTCCAACGGTTGCAGCGTGATCGGCTTGTTCGCCGGGATGCGAAAATGGGCCGAACCGTCCGGCTCGACCGGCACGGTGCCCAACACTCGCTTGATGTCCCAAGGGCCGTCCATCCCGATGCTACCCAGCAGACCGCCCATACCACGCGACGACCAGTAATAACTGATCACCCGCAACTGCTTGACCTCGCCCCGCGGCACGCCCGCCAGTCCGGGACCGTGGTACACGTCGCCGACCAGGACCGTGGCATCATCGCGGCTCAGATCCACCTTGTCCGCGATCACGGGGACACCGGGTCGAGCCTGGATGGGGATGGGTTGCAGCAGAGCGGCTCCTTCGACCTCGGCCAACAGCGTCAGGTTGTCGAAGACGTCCGCCAGGTAAATGCCCCATAGCGAATCAGGCCGCCACTTCATGGCGACCAGGAAGTATTTATCGCTCAGCGGCATCGGATGCAGGAACTGAGGCCAGACGCCGTCGACGATCCGGTCGGCCACGATGGGCTCGACCTGCTGGCCCCAACCGGGAATCTCCTGCACGACGCCGTCCGCTTCGTGCCGACCTCGAGCCGGATCGACCAGCAGCAGGCGGCCCGAGCGATGCGTGCCGTGATGGCCGGTGACGATCCCGGCGATCATCGTGGGATGATTGGGGATCGGTTGCGCATGGAAGAAGGACGGCGGAAAGTACGAGTTGCTGCCGAAGTATTCCATCTGGCCCGTCCCATCGGGATTCATGTGGAACAGGATCCGCGAGTTCGAATGAGGCAGGTCGGCATATTCCCAGCGCAGATACATCACGCGACCGCTGTTGGTCACCGTGGGACACCAATCGCTGTCCTGCTCGAACGTCAATTGCCGGATCTCGTCCGTCTGGCGGTCCAAACGGTACAAGCTGACCATCGGCGCCGATCCGAACACACAGGGTAGGCCGACGTAATTGGCCGTCGACGCGAACAGGATCTTGCCGTCGGGCAGGTAGCATGGATCCGAGTGCGATACGTCGCCGCCTTCGTCGGGCGTGATCTGGACTAGACCCTGACCATCGACGCCGATCTCGAAGATACGCCACGCACGGCCCTGCTGGCCGACCGAGGCGAACAGCAGTCGCTGGGCATCGAAATCCAGCTTCAAGTCCCCGATAAATCGCCCCCCTTCGGGCCGGAACAGCGTGCTCCACTGCGGCTGGCCTCGAAGATCGCTTAATACCGCGATCTCATGGTCCCAGCCGGTCGGCGCGACGGTGTCGTTGGCGTGGAAATTAGTGGCCATCCCGATCGCACCGCCCATCGCGGATCGAGCGGTGTCGCCCAGGTTCCGCCGCACCAGCAGCAGACGATCGAAATCCAACAACGGGTTCGCCAGCAAAACCTGACGCTGGAATTGCAGCACCCGCTGAGCCTCCTGCAAAGACTCCGGCTGACCCGCATCGAACGCCTGCATCACAGCGGGCAGATCGGCTTCGATGGCATCCAGCCGCGCGAGCAACTCCTCGACATCACCCAGCCGGTCCGACGCGGTGCTGGCCATGTCCTCGATCGCCATCCGCATGGCCCGTGCTTGGAACCGCTGCAAAGCATCCCGCGTGGCATGGATCTCCTGCCGCAACGACAGGACTTGACCATACAAGGCCGCCCAACGCGAATCGTCGGTCGGGATCGATTCCGCCAGCAAATCGTTCATCTGGGCTCGCCAGGGCGTCTGCCAGGCTCCCAACGATTGGATCGCTCGATTCATGGCCTGGCGTGCCGCTGTCAAATCATCCAATTCGCTTCGCGTTTCCACGCGGATCGATCGTGTCGACCATTGGCTGACGCTGCTTTGCGTGGCCGGTTGGCCCAACGCCAGGTTCGTCTGCCCGTCCGCTGCAAACACTTGGACCTGATCCAGATGCAGCCAGGTTCGCCCCGGCACCTGCAGACGCACGAAACGCGCCCGTTGCTGCGGCAACGGCACCGTCACGGGTTGCGAGCCGTCCGGCGCGGCCAGCGGTCGATCC
>SKVE01000097.1 GCA_007129635.1 Planctomycetaceae bacterium | reverse complement strand
GTCGGTAGGTCGGTGGGTCGGTGGGTCGGTAGGTCGGTGGGTCGGTGGGTCGGTGGGTCGGAAGTCGGAGCGAGCACTGAAAACCAAGCACCAAGCACCAAGCACCAAGCACGACTGACCTCTGACCTTTTGGCCAGGAAGCCGGAGAACTCTCACCCGACAAGCGGGGAGGATCTTCTCTCGTACCGGAACGGAAAGCGGCTTATCCGAAAACGACTCCCGGCCCCTTCCGGCGGGGCATATCTTGCAGTTTCGTTCGCGGCGAATTACATTTGCAGCCTGGGTCGTATCATCTTCGAGAAAAGGAGCCATCATGAATCTGTCGCGACGAAATGTGTTGAAATGGGGCTGTGGGACGGCGGCGACCTTGGCGGTCGGCGGTCTACCGTCGATGCTGAAGGCCGACGATGCGGGGAAGAAGATCCCGATCGGGTTGCAACTGTATTCAGTGCGTCACCAATGCGAAAAGGATCTACCCGGGGTGCTGAAGGCGGTTGCAGAGATGGGCTACGAGGGCGTCGAGTTCGCCGGATACTACGGCCGATCGGCGGTCGAGATGCGTCGCTTGCTGGACGAACACGGGCTGAAGTGCTGTGGTACGCACCTGCGACTGGAACACCTGCAGGGCGACCAGTTGAAAGAGACGGTGGAGTTCAACCAGACGCTGGGGAACCCCTACCTGATCGTCGCTTGGATGCCGCCTGCTTACACGAAATCGCTGGATACCGTGAAGGAAGCGGCCGACAAGTACAACGAGATCGCCCGGCAGCTCAAGCCGCTGGACATGTACGTCGGCTACCATGCTCACGGCTTTGATTTCGAGAAGATCGGCGACGAGACGGCTTGGGATCTGTTGTTTGAGAACACCGTGGACGAAGTGATCATGCAGTTGGATATCGGCAACTGCCTGGGTGGCGGCGGCGACCCGTACGCCAGCTTGAAGCGGTTCCCGGGTCGGTCGGTCACGGTACATCTGAAGGAACACGGCGGACCGCCGGAAGCCGTGGTGGGCGAAGGCGATGTGGATTGGGAGCGGGTATTCGAGATCTGTCAGACCGTGGGCGGGACCGAGTGGTATATCGTCGAGCACGAACGGCCCGCAGGCGACCCCATCGAGAACGTCCGCCGCTGCCTGATGAACGTGAAAAAGATGCTGTAAAAGGCAAAACAACGAAACAGGGCGGGCAGTCTGCTCTCAGGATAGGCTGCCCGCTTGTTTGCCCAACATCCGCATCAATTGCTTTCGGCGATTTCTTTCATGCTGACCAACTGGAATCGACCCCAGGGATTGTGCATCGGACTACCGGGCTCGAAAACGTGGCCGGTCGACGACACGACCCGAAAACGGGCTCCATCCTCGTCGGCCAGCACGTGGCCGTCGCCGATCGGTCGATCCGCCTCGCACAAGTATCGAATCACCTCGATCATCGTATCCGTATCGGCTGGATGGTCCAAGCTGGTCATGGCCAGATCGGGCAAGCCCAGCACGTGCATGCCCATCGTCCACAATTCGCTCTGGCCTCGGATGATGTTGACAAACGCATAGCTGATCGCATCGGACCCGCCATCATCGGCCATTTCGAGCCAATCCTGGCCGCCGTGGGCAACGCCGCTGTTGTCGATGAACACACCGGCACCACCGGCCTGGATGATAGCCGCCCCGGCACGCAACATGGCAGCAGCGGAGGAAAGGGACCCTCCGGGACCTGTCAACGCGATATTGACGGAATAGCTATCCAGAACCTCCAATTCTTCCTCGAGCGCATCGGCCCGACACGCGGACCGAAAGATCCCGGGGAACTGGTCGTCCGGGAGCAGCGGCATCCATTCCAGTTCGGTACCATCGGGCAGCACCAGCCCTTCGGGCGTCAGTTCCACCCCGTCCGGTACCCGTTCGAGCAATGCTGCGGGATGCGACCAGTTGCCGGGGATGCGGAGGATAATTCGGACATCGGCGTCATGCTGATTCATCGACGACCCTTCCATGGCGCCTTGGCGCAAGCGGAACGAACTTGGGAGTGGCATTGGTGTCCTGGTATCCCTGACGGGTCCTGAATACTTTAACGTAACAGGCCCCGCATGACAATGCAACCATCCCACTGCCATCCGAAACCCGGAACAAAGCGACCGATACAGCTCCCCCGGACACCTGTCAGAAGCCGCAAAACGAACCAAAACAGCAGGCAGACTGGATAAGCGGATAATTGGAGATACTCAGCTTTTTACCGCCTGCATAGTGAGATGCACGAATTGGATCGACGATCGATTCAGGGTAAGCCGCCGGGCAGGACTTCGCCGCCCGCGACGGTTCCCAGGGCACGCCAGACGGTTCCTTCGATCGTGTTGGCGACAAAGCGGACCGAACCGTCGACCATCAACGACTGGACGCCGCCCGGGTGATAACTGCGCGAGGTAACGGCGGCAAAGGTAGGGCCCCCGTGGCGTTCGCGGATGTTGACCATATCCACGTCCGGCTCTTCCAGACCGGGACCGCTGGGGGGCGTTGATCTGCGATAGCGTGCCACCGTCTCGAATGGTGACCTGCCAATCCTTCACTTCGGACATCAACAGGCCGATGTCTCGGACACCCTCCGCACCCCCATAATGTCTGATCAGACTGCAGTGCGTTCGTAGCGTACGTTCGATGTCCAAGAATAGTGGAAGCATCATGGCCCCCGCCTTTCACTCCGCCAATCGTTTCATGGCCCGGCCGAATCGTTTGTGGACCATCTCCAGTGCCTCCCGAAACTTCTCGTCCTCCGCTGGATCTCGCACAGGAGTCAGGACCAAGGCTTGCCCGTCGGTCATGATTTCAAACGGGGTTTCCGGGGATACTCGCAGCAGTTCCAGAATCGGCTTATCGATCACAAGGGCATAACTGTTGCCGTGTTTGGTCAGGGTTTTGATCATGGGTCACCTCCGGTGTGTTGCTATTTCGTACTTCCAATGTATCACCATTGGCAAGCCGAGGCAACCCCGCCATAAAACCGGAAGCCGACCAGCGAAGGAAGCATCCGGTTCATGATGTCCGTGGCGAAAAGGACAGGCATCATCCTGGCCAGGACGGGCATCGACCTGCATCGCATCTCGCTGGGCGCGATGATCATCGTCAATACGAATTCGCAGGCCGGCGTGAATGAAATGCTGGCTGACACGGACATTCCGGCACCCGGTTTGATAACCAAGGAATCACCGACTTAGCACCGTTCGAGAAATAACTGACGCACTTTCGGCCCCCTCACCCTGCCCTATCCCTGGAGGGGCGAGGGGACATCGGACAGTTATTTCTCGAACGGTGCTTAGTGAAAAAAAGGGCCGGGCTACTGTCCACAACACGAATCTATTACGGTATACATACACAAGAGCCCTTTGGATCGGCAAATGAATTCGTGTGGCGTTTTGCAGAAGGGGTCGGGAGTCGTTTTCGGCCAAGCCGCTTTCCGTGTGGTTCATCGTCGACCGAAAACGACTCCCGCCCCCGTTCGCGTTCGACGTTTTTTTGATTGGCCGTTTTTGCTCACCGGGAGAGCCGTTCATGTCAGCCTGCGATATCGGAAGACAACCCCAAGCAATCAGTGTGACGTGGAAATCGTTTGTTTTGCTGGCGGCGTTCGGCGTGGCCGTGCCGGGATGTTTGGGCAATCGCCACGATGATCTCGGCTCGGATAAAAGGGGCGATCTGGGGGGGGCGGCCCAGCGGGAGTTGTTTGTCCATTGCGGCAATTCGATGCGTCCG
>SKVE01000375.1 GCA_007129635.1 Planctomycetaceae bacterium | reverse complement strand
TCCAGCAGAACGCGATAGTCCTGGAAGACCTCGGCTTGCGGATAGGCTCGAAACGTGTTGGCGGCGCGCTGGCTGTCCACATCGCACAGCGCCACGATATTCTGGCCCAATTCGGCCAATCGCCGCAGCACCCCGGCCCCTTGGCCGCCGACGCCGATCCCCGCGATATTCAGCCGCTCGCTGGGCGGCAACTGATCGGCGCCCGCCACCACCCCACGCGGAACGATGTGAAATCCGGCGATTGCGCCGGCAGCAGCAAGAAAACGTCGGCGGGTAAACATGGTCTGGTCTCCTGACTGATTGGAATTTTGAACGACTGAGAGTAATCTTGAACGCCGTCCGCCAAGATTGCAACCCTCGCGAGAGCTTCCGCTTCAGCAGCATGGCGATGTTCGCTAGGTGGCCGGTGGATACCGCGCGGTGGTGGTGCGTTCCGGCGACGATCCCGTGGAAATGGTTCGCCACCAAAGGAACTCCACTGATGTTGACGCTTGCCAAACGTTTGTTTGCCTTGTTTCTGGTCCTGTCGATCGGTGGCCAGGCTCTTGCAGAGGATGCAGCCCAACCCATTCGAGCCTTGCTCGTCACGGGCGGCGGATGGTACGACTTTAAAACACAGAAGAAGATCATCACCGAAGGTCTGACCAACCTTCGCGAGCACGATCCACTGGCCGCCCGCATTCCCCAAGCACCTTTTCGTAGGGTGCCCAGGCGAAGGATCCCCGTGGCTTGTGGTCACCGGGAAATCGCATCATCTCGCACAATCGAACGCCACAGAGAACACAGAGAGCACAGAGCCTGCGATTCGCTGGCGACGCGACTTCAACGTAGAGCTGCTGAAGGACCGCAATCACAGCGATCGCACCTTCGAGATCTGTCCCCTCTGTGGTTCTCTGTGGGCTCTGTGCTGCCTCTTCCAATCCCTATTTCTGGTTCAGTAAACCCTGCATCAGTCGTTTCTCCTTCTCGCCGTCCGGCAGTATCTCGCTGATGGCCCGGGCGGTGCTCGCCATGGTCCGGTGATGCAATCCAGCTTGCCGGATTCTGCAGCGATCTGCCGGGATTTGCAACGAAACTCGCCGAAAGAGGTAGAAATGCGAGGAGCCTGGCAGTTGTACCGAGATCGATTTGTTCCGGGGCTGTTTGACAGGTCCGGGTGGTTGAAATAAACTCGGGGACTGTTCGGTCCGGTGGTTCTTGGGGAACGAGCCGGTATTTCAAGTCACAAGGGAGATTGCGATGCGTGTGCTGGCAACGATGTTGGTTTGTTTGGGTGCGGTGCTGGGTGGATTCTCGGCGGAGGCTGCCGAGCAACCGGCCCGGGTCAGGGCGCTGCTGATCACTGGCGACGACGTGCCCGCACACCCCTGGCAGGAGATGGCCGAGGCGACGCGCGAGGCGCTGGACGCTACGAGCCGCGTCCAGGTGCGTGTCAGCGAAGACCCGCTGATCCTGGAATCGAAGGCGGCGCTGGAACGTTACGACGTGATCATGATGCTCATGTACAACCGCCACCTGCCGACGATCACGGATCAGGCCAAGGAGAACCTCTTGGAGTTCGTCCGCGGCGGCAAAGGCTTTTACGTCCAGCACTTGGCCAGCGCTTCGTTCGCAGAGTGGGACGAGTACGGCGAACTTTGCGGCCGCTACTGGGTGATGGGCACCTCCGGCCACGGCCCCCACAAGACCTTCACGGCGACCATCGCCGACGATGACCATCCGATCACCAAGGGGATGGAGAGCTTCACGACCGACGACGAGCTGTACGCCCGGCTGCAGGGCGACACGGAGATCCAGGTATTGGTGACGGCCGAGTCCAGTTGGAGCAAGCAGGTGGAACCGCTGGTGTTCGTGCACAACTACGGCGAGGGCCGCGTGGCCCACAACGCATTCGGCCATGACGGCAAAGCGTTGCGCAACCCGCCGGTTGCCCGTATCATCGCCCGCGCCGTCGAGTGGGCAGCCACCGGGGCCGTGGCCGATTAGAGTCCTCATCCTGGGGACGCGCGCTTGCATCTTCAAAACTCCAAATCCGAAGCACGAAATCCGAAACAAACCCAAAATTCGAAATTCAAAAGGCCAAACCGATGATCGCCGAGCTGGTCCCCGTTCTGCTCGCTGACACCCGCTCGATGGTACGGTAGGGCGGCGGAAAAGGGGACGGGGGCAATACTGTTCGGCACGAGAATCGCTGTGGGCATAACAAGCCAGTTACCACTCGGCGGAACTTGGGACTCCGAAGTTTCTTTGTCGAACAGGGACTGATGGAGCTGCCGGAGAGTCCGTTCCGCCAAGCGACCGATGGTTGGCCCTTGGGCAGTCAGGCGTTCGTGGACGCGATGCGTGAGCGAATGAAGCGTCCGCACTGGGAGGACGACGTGCCGATGGCGCGTCGGCTATCGAACGTGGGGACGGCAAGCGAGCGGTCGCGGAATCCAGCCGTCTGCGCCGTCGCAAGTTTTAAGCGAAAAATGCCTGTCCTTTTCGTCAGTAAGGCGTCTTGCCGAGTCTTGTACGGTTTTCCCACAGCGGGAACTGGCGGCCTCGATTCGTCGAATCGCTTGGCCTACGCCACCAGCACTCGAATAGCCCTGGGTATTCCATCTGCCAAGGTCGAGCTATCATGGCACAGGATACGGGGATGATACCGCCCACGGTTAGGTTTGTCTGGTTTGGTCTCGAATCGTAGAATGCAATTCATTCCGTTTCCCTACGGCACGAACGGAATGAATTCCGTTCTACGATGGGACCGTTCTAACCGCGGGCGGTATAAAATGGCCTGTCAACGCTAATGGCTAATGAAGCCCTGACCCCACACATGACCCCATTGGTTCCGATTTCGCCCATGAGGAAACCATCTGTCACGAGCGGGGATGCTGGCGTAGAATATCACCGATGCTCGAACGTGCAGACCACGTTCCCAAGATAACCACGAGGCCCAGACTCATGACCGTGGCATTTGTCTATCCACACATTGAAAAACCGCCGGGCGAGCCCGCTCGGCTGAAGCGGATTCCCCGCGTCCGCGTCGCCCAGATCGTCATGGACTACTTGGCTCACGGCTGGTCTCCCGACGAGATGTGCCGCCAGCACGCACACCTGCGGCTCGCGGAGGCCCACGCCGCGATGGCCTACTTCTATGACAACGAGGAGGAGATCGAGGGGGACATCCGGGACGAACTTCAACAACTGGATGACCTCCGGATGGCCAGCCCGGGTTCCCCCTTGTTTCACCGACTGCGAGCCAAGGGAGTGCGGTGAATGGGCGTCGCGTTGTACCTGGACGTCCATGTTCCCGCCGCGATTGCGGAACAACTCCGGCGGCGGCAAGTGGACGTCCTGACGGCGATCGAAGACGGCTGGCAGCAGCAGAGCGACGAAGAACTGCTGCAACACGCCTTCGAAATGCGACGTGTGTTGTTCACTCAGGACATTCGTTTTCGGGCCCTGGCGGAGGTGTGGCAACGGGACGGTCGGCCGTTCGCCGGCTTGCTATTCGGTCATCAGCTTCGTGGCACCATCGGCCAGTACGTCGAGGATCTGGAACTGGTCGCAAAAGCGTCGGAAGCTGACGAATGGATGAATCGAATCGAGTACTTGCCGTTCTGAAATACGATGGCTTCGACTCCTTCAAAGAGAAAATGAGAGAAAAGGAGAAAAGGACAGGCATTTTTCGGTGTTTTTCGACAGGCCGTTGAGCGGACGGTTCGCGAATGCAAGTTGGAAAGGTGGGAATC
>SKVE01000700.1 GCA_007129635.1 Planctomycetaceae bacterium | reverse complement strand
TGAGGCGGAGGATTATCCCCCCAGCCATCGGGGGAACCGGGCGACCATAGACGAGCGTCCTTGCTCTGCGGGCTGTTATCACCCAAGGGAAAGAAGTGCCCGTCCCCCATCTCGAATTCGATGTAGGGGCGACGCAAATCAAATAGCGGTGTGCTGTTCCATAATTCGGGCGATTGAAACACCTCCTGGATATCTCGGAGAGGGTCCAGGCTGCGTTGGTAATCGGTTTCGATCCTGGAGAGCGAATTCGAAGACACGTAGTACACATCGCGGTAAATTTGCAACCGGGATACCACCAGATCAGCGCCCGCGCTGCCGATGCCTGCCGGTTCCAGATCCCCAGGCCGGTCGGGGCTCCAATAAGGCCGCACATCGGCGTCCGGCACATACGTTGTCGGGCCATCGAACGAAACGACTCGCCCATTGACCCACAAAATCAGTTGGTCATCGCAGTTGGAAAACATCAGTCGGTATCGGCCAGGGCCTCGCACCCGGGTCGATGCACGAGGCTGGGCAACCGAAACACCGGCATCGCTTAGAAAAGAACGCTGGCCTCCGTCGATCAGCAAGATCGCCTCGCCGGTCGCCACGTCGATCCGACACGTGTAATGAACGCCGCCTTCGACCAAATCCAAAAGCAATTCCCCGCGATCGCTTTGCACTTCGACAACCGTCTCCAAAGCAAGATCGCCCACCCAGTGCAAACCTCTTGCCTGGCGGCGCGAGCCTGCGACGAACGGGCTGGCTCGTTCGATCCCGTCATTGTAAGCGTAGTAATCTGTGATCAATTCGCCTCGCAGTTGGCCATTACTCAACACCGAAGGTACACGCCCCTGCTGGATCTCATGCCAACTCTGCTGGTCGGGCAGTAGGTGGCGATAACGCAACCATGCTTCGGTGTCATCAGCGTTGTCTAACTGAAAACGGCGGCCATCCTCCAGTACCTGCCAGGTTGGATTCGCGGAGGACTGCCAATCCTGCCAGCGCGACGGCCAACCTGCTTGGATCAACGCCTCGGATTGGTAATTCGTGTCGTGTACCAACTGGAGCATGGCGCGCAATCTCGAGGGCGATTTGCGCGCGATTTGGAAGCCAGCATCCCCTAGATCGGCGGAATCGCTGGGACGAAAATAGATGTCACCATGCCGGATGCGAACCGTCTCGTTGGGCATGCCAACCAGTCGCTTGATGTAGTTCTGCTTGGCGTTGCCCGGGTACTTGAAGACAATAACGTCCCATCGCGAGGGATGGCCAATCTCGTAGGCGAACTTGCTGACCAAGATTCGGTCGCCGCTGAACGAACGATGATTGGGATTCAGATTCTTTTCCAACATCATCGTGTATTGGCAGATCGGACACACCGTGCCGATGACCTCCCCCGGCCCATCATTCTCCAGGCTCGCACCCGTACGGTACTGATAGCCGCACTGGTCGCACACCACATCCATGTGCCGCCCCTGCAGCGTTGGCGCCATGGAACCGGTCGGAATGACAAACGCTTCGGCGACAAACGCACGAAACAGAAAGGCCAGGATCACGGCCACCGCGATCGATTCGATCGTCTCGCGGGTCGCTCGACCCTCGCCTGCCGCCTTTTTCTCGACCCGGTTGGTCGCCGATTTCGCTCGAGACGAGCCCGCAGGGGCGATGCTGGATTTGGGTTTGATCATCAGATTAACGTTTCCGCCCGTCTCTTGGTCGTGGTCGACCTTTGGTTTCCAAAAAAAACGCCCTCCCGGCTGCTCAGACCTTCCATGATGAACGAAAGAGTATATCCAAAAAAGAAAAGTCTCGATACTCGGTTTCCCAAATACCCTCTTTGTGATTTTACTGAATCCCCCAGACGCGGCCCCAAAGCTGTTCGATGGGCATCCCGGGTCGCGGCCAGTGACGACTGTCCTGCGATAGCGGAATATTGTCGCCGACCACAAATAGTTCGTCTGGCCCGAGTAACCATTGGTTCCTATGGTGGTCTACGTAATCCGGCGTCAAATAGTGCAGGTCCCGGAATACGCGGAGGCGGTCGACGGTGACCTCCGTGCCCGTGGCACCGATAGCCATCCGGGAAATCGGATCTCGGGAGTCGGAACGCTGCCGATTCTCCGTTACCCGCCGATGGGTACGATCGCCCTCGATGCTTTTGAACTCATGACGGATCTGAGGGTGCCCATCGATCGCAAACAACAACTGACCGTCACACCAAGCGAATTCGACCAGCACCCCACGCGCATACGCGAATCTGGGCAACGGGATGCGAGATAGTTCATCGGAGTTCCGGAACCAAACCAGTTGTCGGTGTTGAAAGCACAGTTCGACACGGTATCTGTCGTTCAGATCCGTGATCTCCAAGGCCACGCATCCTTCACCGTCGCCGATTCGAATGCGGCAGGCAAGCATGATATCCGTCACGACGTTCAGTCGTCGCGAAAGCTGCTGGTTGTAGCTGTCGTTGTCCATGATGGGCGAAGGCTGAGTTCGCTGGACAACCCCGGCATAGCCCGGCCAGTGCTGATAGCCTAGCCAATCTAGGCCTTTTTTTTCTCCCTCGTGGGGCTGAAAAACGAATCGCGTTCCCTCCACATGCCACCTGCTTTCGGAAGATTTTCTTTTCCACCGAGGCGGCAGTTCCAGCTCGCGTTTGGGCGGGTGGTCGTTGTCATGCACCAGCACGGCCATGCGCCGCAACTGGGCCAACGATTTTCGCACGGTACGTCCGTTGGCCACCACATCGCCCCGCCGAAACTCGATCCGCTCGCCAGGCAGGCCCACGATGCGTTTGACGGCCCATCGCGACGGATGATTGGGCATCGGGAAAGCCACAATATCCCACCTGTTGGGAGTTCGCCAAGCGCATGCCCATCGATCGATCAGCACGCGTTGCCCCATCCGCACCTTTTGGTCTACCCGGTGGTCGTTTCCAGCGCCACAGTTCCAGCAGACAACACGGCCATCCCGAGGCGGTGCATGGGCGTCGTAGCGGATGACCATCTGGCAATCGCGACAAATCAAACAATAGTGTTCGCCAGCCAAATTGGGGGCCATTGAACCACCGGTGATCCGCACGGCGGGCCAAACGCCTCGCCATCCAGCCCCTCGAATCAGGCCTGCTGCGATCACCAGTGCCAAAACGCCCCATCGCACGAAACTGCCCGTCGGTGTCACAGCAGATCCTCATCCTTGCCGAAGTCTACGAATCCAAGAGAATCTGCCTCGCATCGATTCATACTCTGCCTGGACCGATGATGCTTCCCATGAGCCTCAGTTTACCCGTTTTCACGGTCCTTGCCCACCTACAGAAGCTAGCGGATCTAGCGGAACGTTGGCAGTCGACGGCAAACGACGTTCTTTCGGGAAAAACGCACCTTTTGTCGAAAAATCGATCTTGACGACGAAGTGCCAAAAGCACTAATCTCTTCCCGTTAAATTCCATCAATGGGTTTTCAAGTTTAAGGAGAGGAACTCCGTACGCTCCCGAGGCGGCTTTTTTAGTCGGTGTGACCGGCTGCGGCCTCTGTGAAGTGGAGCGAGTCAAGGATGACAGGAGCTTGCGACTCGGAGCGGGCGGCACAGGCCACGATGGTAGACCGAAGTTCGGTTTCAGAGGTCGCCGCAGGAAGGAAACTTTCGAGCTCAAGGCAGAGAAGACGCGAAGTTCGCTAGGGCAGAGCCCGATGGCGATTGGGTCGCGTCAGGGAAAAGGAGATCCGTCATGCTTGTTCTCTCCCGCAGTCAAAACG
>SKVE01000744.1 GCA_007129635.1 Planctomycetaceae bacterium | reverse complement strand
TGCGGCATGGTGCCCGTCACGCCCCGTTCCGTCCGGGTGGACGTTGCGGGAAAGACGATCGTCGATTGGATTGTACGGGAACCGAACGTGGCTGCTTAACAACAGGGGGGATACTGATGGGGGTTTTTCGCTGGATTGTCGGCGGATTCGCGGGGGCGACCATTGGCATTTTGATATGGGTGGCTGTCGGATACTTCACTCAATACGAGGTGGGGTGGATCGCTTGGGGGATCGGATTTCTGGTGGGTGTGGGAGTTCGGTATGGTGCTCATCTCGGCGACCAAGATGAAGGGGTCGCCCAAGGAATCCTGGCTTCGTGCATGGCCATCGGAGCGATCGTCACCGCCAAATTCCTTTTGTTTAGTACGTTGGTCAGCGGTGTCGATGCCGAGCGCCTGCGTGAACTGGCCGACCTGATTCGCTATGACCAGGAAGCGATGGTCGCCAGTATCGCAGACGAGATCGCTGAAGAGATGATGGATCGCGGAGCAACGATCAACTGGCCACCGGGGATGACGTACGAGGAAGCATTTCGTCAGGCCGACTATCCACCGGAGCTATGGCAGCAAGCCGAGCTGCGTTGGAATCAACTGGGGGCACAAGAGCAGCAAGAACGAACGCAACAGCGGAGGATGCTGGCCACCATGCTATCCAGCGTGTCATTAAGGCCCGACTTTTCCGATTTCTTTTCCCCCTGGGATCTTCTCTGGTTCGCCCTGGCTACGATCACGGCGTACAGGATCGGCGTTGGAACGTACGGTGATGATTAACACGATTCCATCAACTCGCCGTCGGTTGTATCGGCGGGGAAGTGGGCGGCGATTGAGGACAAAGAAGTCTGCATAGGGCCCCATCCATTCAGGATCTCGTCCGGACCGAAGCTGGTGTAAGTGTGAAAGCTGGCTTCGATCTGGGCATCCTCCCAATCGAAGGCGTCCCAATCGTTATGTTGCTCGTCGCAGTAGTGTGTGTAGAATCCCAAGCGGATCAGTTGACGAAGCAGTCCGGGTTGATGGTTTGCCAGGAACTTGAATCGGCGCCGTTTATCAGGCTTCACGCGCGCCGCGTCCAAGACGATCGAGGCCAGTTCGGCGATTTGCGGCTCAGTCGATCGAGTCAGTTCTTTCAGACGCCGAATATTCTTCTTCGAAATATTCGACTGCTGCCAAAAGCCCCAGATCTCCTGTTCGCACAAGATCCGGCGAATTTCCATCTTGGGCCGTCCTCGGCAGTCGCGGCAGATGTAACGGCGACGCCCCTTTCCGCCAAACTTCTCGTTTGCCCGGATCCTCCCGCAGATCTTGCAGTAACGTCCCATCGTCGATCTTCTTTGAAGTGAATCAGCAACCACCCGCGCACGCGTTTTGTGACGGAAACCTGCATCGTTGTCAAGATGCTGATTCCGGCAATGAACCGTGGGTTCCAGACTTGCGTCCGCGCCTCTTTGCGGGGCGCCGCGATTGCCGCGATGCTCTCGTGGACCGTGTGTACCACGCCGGCACGGACGGCGTCTTCGTCGCGGAGCACCTGGTCCTGCCGCTGGTAGTAGCAGCCCCGCGGCCGCGGCGCCGGGGTAGGTCACCCGGCCGTTGATCAGCTAGCGAGTGCCGTCGATCGCCACCGTAGTACGCTCGAAACGCGGCTTGTCGGCCGGGACCAACCCGGCCGTCGGGATCGAGACCGTACCGTAAAAACCGCGGGGCAAATCTGTCGGATCATCGTTCTCTCTCTTTTCGCCGTTCTTGTGTTGCCGAATTTTCAGCGTTCCGCCACGCCGATCAGCCGGGTCGGATTGCTTCGCATGGTATCGAACAGATCGCGTTGCATCGCCCGTTGGTCGATGTCGCGGATCACTCGCACCATGCCGGGCTCGTCGCTGCGAGTCCAGGCGTCATCTTGTTCCGGACCGGCGACGGTGACGTGTTCCACTTGTTTGATCCAGCCCAGATCGAGCCTCATGCTGATGATGGCCGACAACGCCGCGGCATCGTACAGGGCCTTGTTCCGGTCCGGCATGATCTGTTTCAGGTACTGGCCCAGCGGGTTGTCGGCGTACAGGTGGCCTTCGGTCCGTTTATCCATGGCCACGCGGGCACTGACGGGCGCCGGGACGATCCACGTCTGCAGGCCGCTGTGCGCAACGACGACCATCGACCACGGATCGTTGTTTCCGTTGAATTCCCGAATGATGGCATTGTTCGAGCCGCCCAACCACATCACGCGCAGACGGTCCTTCAGTTCCAGCCCTTCCGCACGGGCTTGAAGAATCGCCGAAGCGACGTTGGTGCCCGGACCGACGGGCACGACCCAGACGGGATTCGCGGGCGACGCGCCACGGGCCGCCGCCAGAATCGCGTCGCTGGCGTCGGTGACTTCTGGCTGGGTATCGTACCAGTTCCCGCTGGCAGGCGGCGACAGCCGGACGTCGGCGCCGCGGAAGATGAAGGGCACACGCTGCTCCGGCAATCCGCTACGTTTCGCCAAATCCAGCACATGCAGGATCTCGCGACAGTTGATCAACTCTTGACCGCCACCGTGATGCAGGCTGGGCCATCCACCATGCGGGCTGTTCTTCCGGCACGACTCCCAAATCCTGTCCGTATCCGACACCGTATTCATTCCATTGGCTCGGCTGCAAAAAGTCCGCTCGTTGCGGATCGTAAACCATCTGGTCCGCCGCACCGCGCAGGCCTTTGCCGAACGACTCCAAGTTACCCGACAGCGTGGCTCGCACCAGCAGGTTCTCCACGTTTTCGGACAACCGGACAGGCCGCTCTGCCGCCCGACTAGCGGCGGCGCCCGACGTCGTCAGCAGCAATCCCAACAGCAACAAATTCTGGACATGACTCATGGTTTTTCTGCTTTCCCTTGTTGGATGTTACGGAACAAGTCGATCGTGTGCCCACAATCCCGTCGCCATTTCATGTTGCTTCCCCTATTTCCCTTGATTGTGCTACGCGATCTGCTGGGCGTCGAGGGCTCCGCGATGGCTGGTGCGGCTGGTGCGGCTGGACAAAAGCGTTGTCAACTGGTACGGCTGAAAGAACGCCGTGTCTAGCTTGCTCATGTCTGATATCCGCCACACGCAAAGCGCGACACGGAATCAGGATTCGATACCAGGCGCCGCGCTTCGGGTTATCGTGGGGGCTCCGGCTGGCAATCGGTCCAGCACCTGGTCCATCGATGGTCGCAGGTCGGGATCGCGCTGCAGCATGCCGGCCAGCAACGGGCGGTCTGCGGCGGGGATCTGAGTCATCAGTTCCGGGGCCAGATCTTCGGAGCGAAGTCGCCGGAGCAGCCGGACCAGCGAATCTGCCGACAGGGCGGATCGGCCGGTCAGCATCTCAAACCAAATCAGCCCGAAGGTGAACACATCGCTGGCAACCGTCGGACACTTGCCGGCCGCCTGTTCGGGCGACATGTACGCCGGAGTGCCGGTGACTCCGCAAGGGCCCGCTGCCTCCATCGTGTGATCGGCCAACGTCTCGTCCGGATCGGGCTCGTTGGCGAAATCGCCGAATGCGGCTACCGTCGATTGCTCCGCAACATTTTCCGTCACATCGACGGGCGCGTGCAATTGACCGGCCAAGCCAAAGTCCAGAATGGAGGCATTGCCGTCGTGTCCCACGATCACATTGGCTGGTTTCAAATCGCCGTGCACCACTTGCTGGGAATGAGCGGCGACCAGTCCCATGGCGATCTGGCGAGCGAGCATGTCTGCGGCGTCGCGTGACAGCCCTTGTTCGATCAAG
>SKVE01000735.1 GCA_007129635.1 Planctomycetaceae bacterium | reverse complement strand
CTCCTTCGACCTTGTATCGCGGCGGAGTCGGGAGTCGTTTTCACCGGTACGGGGTTGTTCGAAGGTAGGGGGTCGGGAGTCGCTTTCGGGTAACAACGAACCACATGGAAAACGGGTTGCCCAAAAACGACTCCCGCACCCTGCCTTATTCATTTGCCGCTGCTTACGTCTTCAGGCCTTCGATGTCCAGCTCGTATCGCTCGTCACATTTCAGCAGGTCCTGCCAGTAGACGACTTCGCCGCGATAGGCAGCGGTGCGGCCGAGGATCGTCACCAGGTTGCTGCGGACGCTCTCGGCGACCGTGGGATTCTGGAACCGGTCGTGCTGGATATCGTCGTGGAAGGTGGCGATGTTATTCACCGCACCTTGACGATAAATGGTCGGCGTGCTGCCGCCACGGTAGAAGTTCTTGCCGCGGATCAGCGTGTCACCACCGTAGGCGGTCTCCAGCACGCCCAGTGAGCCGAACATGCGGTTGCGGATCCCTTCGGGCTGCGAGCCGTAGCCATCGAACTGGCGCGAGCTGAAAGCGATCCCTACGTTGTTGGGATACTGGAAAGTCACGCTGAAAGTATCCCAGCAATCACCGAACTGCCGGACCTTCCTGCCACCCGTACCAAAGGCACACACGGGCGGCTGGTTCATAATCCAGCTCATCACATCCAGCGTATGGATGTTCTGTTCCGTGATGATGTCGCCGGAGGTCACGCGAAACAGCCCCCAAGCCCGCAATTTCGTCTCGGGATGTTCGGGCGCCTCTTTGGCCATCGCGATCTGACCGGCCCAGGGGATGCCTGCATGGTAGGTCGATTCCCCGAAGGCAAATTCTCCCAGAGCCCCCTCGTGGACTCGCTTGATGGCTTCGATGTAATACTCGTCGGCTCGCGTTTGATAATCGACCAGGAAGCACTGATTGTTCTCGGTCGCCTTCCGGCCGCTGGCTTCAATGCTCTGGGTGCCTGGCACATCGACGGCGACCGGTTTGGCCACGAACACGTGCTTGCCGGCATCGACGGCCGCCGCCGCCTGCTCGGGATGGAACAAAGGCGGCGACTGGATGACGATGGCATCCAAGTCCTGTTCGATCAGTCGTTGATGACACATCAGACCGGTAAACCGCTTATCGGCAGCCAGATCGAAGCGATTGCCCACGTTGTCTACACGGTCTTGGAAATAGTCGGCAACCGCTGCCAGTTCGTAACCACCATGCTTCAGGAACAGATCCGTGATCCAGGCTCCACGCCCGCCACATCCGATCATGCCGAAACGGATCTTGGAATTCGCAGCACTGCCGCGAACCGATTGCGGCGAAACGATGGAGAAGGCGACTGCGGCCGCACCAGCGCCGGCGACAAAGTCGCGGCGATGGATCCGGATGCCGGCAGCGTGTTGGGGATTCTTATCGGTTGATTTCGTCATCGATGGGCTCCTTGGCTGGTGGTAAGCGATGGCCGAGAAAAAAGCCTCAGGAATCGTATTTCCCGAACACTTCGACTTCGACGTAATGATTCAGGTCGCTGGCCGTATTCCCATTGCTGTACAGACGGACGTAGCGGCCTTGGGCACCTTTCGCGTCGATCAACTTGCCAAAATTCGTCTCGATGTAAGGGCGATCCTTGCCGATTCCAAGTTTGGCCGAGTTGTCTTGATCGTTGTTGAAGACGGTCGTCACCCCCGACTTGAACTCCGGATCGTTGGAGACCTGGACGATGACATCGTGGTAGCTGCGAGCCTCGCGGAAGAAATGCCAGACGTAGATGGCGTAGATCGTCGCGGGCTTCTCCAGGTCGATCTGCACCCACTGCAGCATCGGCCCCAATTCGACGTAGCTGTCGTCGGTCCCTTCCTTGATCCCATCGGTGATGTAGCTCAGTTCGCCGATCAACGGCCGCGAGTCACTGCTGGTGACCGTTTTGTTCAATGCCAGATTGGTCGTCCCGGCCGGAACCATCAGCTCGGGAAGATCACCCTCCTCCGGCGGCTTCTCCAGCCCAGGAAACAGTAGCATCAGCACATCCGGCGGCGTACCCACCAGGACCTCTTCCGGCATCTCGGTCTTCAGCGGAACTTTGTCTTCTTCGGCTCGGCCCACGGTGACCAGAGAGCAAAGGATCGCCAGAATCGTCACTGTACGTAGCATCAAAAAACCTCCTCGTTATACTTAGGGAACCATGACACGCTATGTATTCTTTCTGCTGCTGTTGACCGCCACCGTCATCGCCGCCAGCCTGCGCTGGCCGCAACTGGACGCCCGTCCGATGCATGCGGACGAAGCCGTTCAGGCTCGACGATTTCGCGACCTGTGGATCGATCATCGGTACCGATACGATCCGTACGAATTCCACGGCCCGACGCTCGCCTACGCCACGTTGCCATCGGTCTGGTGGCAAGGCGTCAATACGTTTGCAAAGACCACCGCCGCCACGTATCGTATTGTACCAGCGATCTTTGGGGTCTGCTTGATCCTGCTGCTGTTTTTTCTGAGCGACGCCCTGGGACGTCCGTCGACGGTGGCTGCGGCGTTGCTCGCAGCCGTCTCGCCCGCCATGGTATTCTACAGCCGCTACTACATTCACGAAACACTACTGCTGTTTTTCAGCCTGGTCGCGATGGCAGCCGCCTGGCGGTACGTGCGTTCTGGAAAGCTGGCTTGGTGCCTGGCGGCCGGCGTGGCCGCTGGTCTGATGCAAGCCACCAAAGAGACCGCCGTGCTGTCGTTCGCGGCTGCCGGTGCGGCGACGGTCAGCGTCGTGATGCTGCGACGCTGGCGAGCTGAAGATTCTCCGTTGCCGCATCCGATCCCCTGGTGGCATCTGGCCGCCGCCCTGGCGATCGCCCTAGTCACGGCCATGACGCTATTCACCTCGTTCGGAGCCCATCCGCGTGGGATTCTCGATGCGGTGCTGACGTATCTGCCGTGGATTGGTCGAGCTGGTGGAGCATCGCCGCACATCTGGCCGTGGCACTTTTATCTGCATCGCCTGGCTTGGTGGCAGGTGGCCGACGGGCCTCGCTTCTCCGAAGGGCTGATCCTGCTGTTGGCCGCCGTCGGGCTGGGGTTCGCCCTCCTGGGCCGTCAACCGAACGTAGATCGCACCGCGCGGATGGCCGTTGGTTGGCTGAGCTGCTACACCCTGGCGTTGGCGGCCATTTACACGATCATTCCATACAAGACTCCTTGGTGCCTGCTGCAGTTTTTGATCGGCTTGATCCTGCTGGCCGGCTACGGGGCCGCCCGGATCATCGCCGCGACGCCGACGCTGGCGGTGAAGAGCCTCGTGGGCATCGTCCTGCTAGGCCTGGCTGGTCAACTGAGCTGGCAAGCCTATCAAGCCGCCCTGGTGTTGCCGGCCGATCCTCGCAACCCGTACGTGTATGCGCATGCGACGCCCGACATCGAGCGGCTTGCGGATGACGTGCGGCAACTGACCGAAGCATTTACCGACGGGCCGCAGACGACCATCCTGGTCATCTACGATGGGCCCTTCTATTGGCCGTTGCCCTGGTACTTGCGAGCACAGCAGCGAGTCGGCTATTGGACCCGGATGCCGGACGATGCGCAAGCGGCCATTGTCATCAGTTTCCCGACCTACGACGCCGATTTGACCTCGCAGTTGGACGACACCCATCTGATGACCGGCTACTACGCCAATCGCCCACAAGAGCTTATCCAATTATGGGTCCGCATGGACGTCTGGGAATCCCACCTAAGAAGCCTCGGCCGCCTGTAAGGACCGGCACGATAAATCGTG
>SKVE01000808.1 GCA_007129635.1 Planctomycetaceae bacterium | reverse complement strand
GACCCGAGGCCGGGGTGACCTATGCGGGCAAGAATGGTTACCCGTGTCAAAGCGACGCGGCGCTCAGCGATATGAGCGCCGACGCCTTCGACGGGCTGATCGTCCCCGGTGGCTTCATGCCAGATAAACTGCGGCGTGATCCACAGGTCTTGAAACTGGTGCGTGACTTCGATGCGGCGGGCAAGCTGATCGCTGCAATCTGCCACGGCGGCTGGATCCCGATCTCGGCCGGTGTCTATCGCGGCGTTCGTGTCACCGGTTCCCCCGGGATCAAGGACGATCTGATCAACGCCGGCGCGATCTGGGAAGATGCGCCCGTGGTGATCGATCGCCACTTTGTCAGCAGTCGCAAGCCGGACGATCTCCCTGATTTCTGTCGCGGCATCCTGCAGGTGGTCTCACCCCGATGAGCTTAGCACCGGCGAATGAATTCGTGTCCGACCCCGTTCGCGTGACGTTTTTTCTGTCCACTTGATCCACCGAAAACAAGGAGCTTACTTGTGAATGCAACATCTCGACGGCTGGACGCCGTTCGTGCGGCCGATTTTCGCCGGGTGCGGAATTCGATCGTCGCATCGCTTTTGTCCATGATGATGGCCCTGGGGGCGGTCCTGCCCGTCGGGGCTCAGGACGTGCGATTGGTGCTGAACCCTTATGATGGTATCGACTGGCAATCGGTCACGCATCACAAAGGCAACCTGCACACGCACACCACAGAAAGCGACGGGCGTTTGAGTCCCCAGCAGACGATCGACGAGTATCATCAGCGGGGGTACGGCGTCTTGGCGATCACCGACCATGACCGCAACACGTATCCCTGGCAGAAGTGGGACCGCGATCCGCAGACGTTAGGCATGATCGCCGTTTCGGGCAATGAATTGTCGCGGCATCATCATACGCTCAGCCTGTTCACCGACTTTACCGCCGTCGGCCGCGATCTGGAAAAGGTGCTGGCCCAGTTGGCGGCACACTGCGACGATGGGCTGGCCGTCCTGTGTCATCCGGCCATGCATTGGCCTCGCGAGTTCGGTGTCGAGCCAGGATTGCGGACGCCACTGGCACCGCTCGGCCAGATCACTCGAGGGGACTTTACGATCGAAACATGGTTTCGCACGACCGATCCGGGCAGGAACTTGTTGATGGGCAATTACACCAACGATCATCCGGGGGCTTTGAACCTGGAACTGCATACGGAGAATCGCGTGCGAGTCTTTGTCCAGCCGGCGTCCGGCGGCCGGACGGTGGACTTGAACGTCCCGGGTGATTCGTTGCAAATCAACACGCGTGACGGTCGGTGGCATCATTTGGCCGGGGTTCGACACGATGGGGTCGTGACCCTGTATCTGGACGGCAAGCAGATCGGCAGCCAACCGGACACGGCTGGCAGCTTCGATTTGCAGGGCGAGTTTTACTATTTTGGCCGCGATACTCGAACGGGCTCAACGGTTCTGGACGGCGATCTGGACCATGTGCGTTTGTGGACGCGCGGGCTCAGTGCTAACGAAGTGGCTCAACTGGCCCAGGGCCAGCAGCCTGGCGACCAGGTATCGGCGGCTGAGTTGTTGCTGCAGTTTCCGTTCGAATCGGCGGATGGCCGAGCGGTGGCGGCTGGCGACCGAGCTGGTTTGGTGATCGACGATTCTTCCGCCCACGCGGCCGGCCCTTTCCACGCATCGGCCGAGGACGGTGCGCCGGTCAGCTACATTGCCGAAGTGGCTCCGCCCCTGGCTGCGGCGGGCTCGTCTTCCCACGCTTTGCGATTTCGGGCTCGAGACGAAGCCCAGCAGGTACCGCGTGCTGCGGTTGAACAATACTTGGACCTGTACCGTCATCACCAGCGGCTGATCGGTATAGAAGTACTGAACGGCACACGCCCCTTGCGTGAATACTGGTTGGACCGACAGTTGTGGGATAAACTGCTGACCGAACTGATGCCCGATCGTCCGGTATGGGGACTGGCCACCGACGACATGCACAGCATGACTCATCTGGGCCGTGATTGGGTTGTCTTTCCTGCTGGCGATCTGGATGTGCCGACCGTACGCCAGGCGATGCTCGGCGGTGCGTTTTACTTTTGCACGACACGGCACCATACCCCGGAGCAGGCGTCGGTCGAGAGCACGCCCCGTGTCACGTCCGTTGTGCACGATCCCAACGCGGGGACGATCACGGTCCAGGCGACGGTCCAGGGCCAGCCGTTGGCTGCAGAAGCCTTCCAGTGGATTTCGGCGGGCCAGGTGGTGCAAACCGGCCCTCGATTAGACTATCGGCAATCGGATGGCGTCGACAACTACGCTCGACTGGAGATCCAGGGCAGCGGCGGGACGACCTATACCAATCCGTTCGGGTTCAGCACCACGGCGCCCAGCCCGGAACCGTAGCGATGTCGGTTTACCCCGTCCGCAAAGTGCCGGTCGCTGGGCGGTGATGGTCGACTGATTGACACTCGACCCAAGGTGGGCAAGAATGGAGGCTTCCCGGAGCGTTCTCTGGCAGGGATCTCGGTGTCCAATCCATCGGCGCTGGGCGTGGAGAACGCGTACGTTCGAGCAGACCATCAAGTGGATGCGGAGGTGAGTCATGACGGAAATCAGTCGAATTGAGGCTCTGTTGGGCGACGATGCGGCGTCCCTGCTGACCTTTCAGAACCCGAAAGTCGCGAAGGAACATCTGCATGTGCCTGGCCCGGATTGGGTCGAGCGGATTTTCGGTCCCTCGGATCGATCGATCCAGGTGATGAACAGCCTGCAGCGGCTGTTTGGCCAGACGGGCCGGCTGGCGGGCACAGGGTACCTGTCGCTGTTGCCGGTCGATCAGGGCATCGAGCATGCCGGTGGTGCTTCCTTCGCACCGAATCCCATCTACTTCGATTCGGAGAACATTATCCGGCTGGCTATCGAAGGCGGCTGCAACGGGGTGGCCTCGACACTGGGCGTCCTGGGCAGCGTGGCCCGCAAGTACGCACACAAGATTCCGTTCATCGTCAAGATCAATCACAACGAACTGTTGACCTGTCCGAACAAGTTCGATCAGGTGATGTTTGCCAACGTCCAGCAGGCCTGGGACATGGGGGCCGCAGCCGTGGGGGCGACCATTTACTTCGGTTCGGACGAGAGCACGAGGCAGATCGTCGAGGTCAGCGAGGCGTTTGCCATCGCCCACGAACTGGGGATGGCGACCGTCCTGTGGTGCTACCTGCGCAACTCGGCTTTCAAAGTCGATGGCCAAGACCACCACACCAGCAGCGATCTGACGGGCCAAGCGAATCATCTGGGCGTAACCATCCAGGCTGACTTGATCAAACAAAAGCTGCCCACGCAGGACGGCGGTTACAAGGCGCTGAACAAAGACGGCAGCTACGGGAAGTTCAGCGAGAAGATGTATACCGATCTGAACAGCCAGCACCCGATCGATCTGACCCGCTACCAGGTGGTCAACAACTACATGGGTCGCATGGGGCTGATCAACAGCGGCGGGCCGTCGGGCAAGGACGACATTGCTCAGGCCGTCAAGACAGCCGTGATCAACAAACGGGCCGGCGGGATCGGGTTGATCAGCGGCCGAAAAGCGTTCCAGAAACCCATGGACGAAGGGGTCGCCCTGTTGAATGCGATCCAGGATGTCTATCTGTGCCAGGGCATCGATGTGGCCTGACCGGGGTAGAGTCTTCGGTCGTAACATGCGCGCACGGTGCGCGCATGTTTGTAGGTTGGGACTCTGTCCCGACCGGGTCGGGTCGGAGACCCAACCTACTT
>SKVE01000447.1 GCA_007129635.1 Planctomycetaceae bacterium | reverse complement strand
GGTTTACCCAGGGGCTAAAAAAAACCAAGCTGCGGTGAGGCGGCTTGGTTCGGGTGAATCGAGACGGCGTGATGGAATTCACACTTTCTCGATCCGGAGGCTAACATCCCTGAAACGGGACGATCGTGCGGGACGAACGAGCGGGACCTAGCCCGGCACGAGTTCGCTGTTCAAAACGTCGATCAGTTGACTGGCCTGCTGTAAGCTGAGCTGCTGTAAGCTCTGGTGCCCAAAGTGCGTTTGCAACTGCTCCGCCAACGACAGACCACGACGACCGATGATCGCGTGGATGGCCCGTAACTGGGCGGGGGTGGCCGGACGTGGGGGCCGTCCGTTGCGCGACGCTGTCGAGGTGGAGGCCGTCGCAACCGTTGGTCCCGTCAAAGACGACTCCGTGGTTTCCGCAGCAGCCTGCTGAAGCGCTTCGGTAATCCGCAAACGACAGACGGCGAATGCGTCTTGAACCTGCGTCCGCAAACGCTCGGGATCGCGGGCGTCGTGTTCGTCCAAGGACAGCTCCAGATGACAACTCGCACCTAAACTGCCGAAGTTCGGACGACCCACTTTCTGCTGTAAACCGACCGTGATTTTGGTTGGCATCGGAAAGACTCCTACTACTACGAAGATGTGTGAGTAAATGAAAAAACCTCGCGCCCGTTGGCCGAAACGCGAGGCGACCAGAACGTGTGGTTCTGTAAACCCAACGCGGTGAATCGTATGGCTCACCGCGTCGGGGCGGCGGGCACCCAGTGCCGTTCCAACCACGCCACCTCGGCCGCCAAGGCTTCGCTTCGCTGACGGAATGGCCCCAAGCACGGTCCGCCGACCGGGGACAGGTCCGCCGTCCAGCTACCCTCGGCCGTCGGTTCGACTTGGGAACCCCGCGAAATCTGCAGCCTGCCCAGCGCATGCAGTGGGAACGCTTCGTGATACAACGTGCGAATCACCCCGCTGGGCGTGATGTTCAGCACACGGCTTTCGGTACGGGCAGAAGCGGTTAACTTTTCTGACATGGTTTCATTCCTTATCCGGCCACCGCACGCCGGTTCACCACGATGAATCACAAAGGGATGAACCGGACATGCAGGTTGCTTGCCGGTGAGATTTACCGGATCGATTTGTTATCTAACCATCGTTAAATAACACTCACCGAGCCCGCCGCTGGATATTGCGACGTGGACGATCGACCAGCCAGCCATCCAGGGCCGCTTCCACGCGAGTCAGCTCGTTGGCCACCGTACTCCGCAAGTTCGCCTGCTCACGCAACTGCTGCGGCGAGGTACTGGCCAAAACCTGCCGGGCTTGGGCGACCAAACCATCAAGCTGCTCGTCGGAACGGATATTGAGCCGCTGGAAGCGATCGAAGAACTCCCGCAAGTTCGTCACGGCCGAATCACGGAACACTTTCGGCGTTTCCCCCGGTTCGGTCTGCAACCGTTCGGCCAAGTGCTGCACCAACTGGGACAGCTCTTCGGCAAACGTCTGCTCAGCCAACCGCACCGCTTCATTGAACCGCTGTTGCACGCGGGCACATTCGGCGTGATACAGTTGCGGGCTGACTTGCAGCAAATACGCAGGCGGATCGCAGGAGGGATACTCCCACTGGATCGCAAACAGCGGCTGCAAGCTGGGGGCATAATCGGCGGGATCAAACAGATGCCCCAGTCGTTCACGTGCCTGCTGGACCAGTTCGCCATAGTGCCGATCAAGCTGTTCGACGGCTTCATCGAGTTCCTGCTGGATGCTGGTCAACTGCATTTCGAACGCGGGCAAGTCTTCCCGACGCAGCAGCCGAACCCCCGGTTCGATGTACGGCAACGTTTGCCGTTTCCAGTAATCGACCGCCACGGTCTTGACCGACGTAGCGGCCCGGAAGGCGGGATGGCTGGTATCGAGCAGTTTCTTCGAGACCCGCAGCGACTTACTGTCGGCACTGAAGGTATCGGCGGCTTGCTGTTGGAATTCCGCCGTCAGCGTCTTCCGCACCCCCGGCCAGCGAATCCGTAAGCGGACCGCGGTGGTGGTCGCCTGCAACCGTTCGCTGGCGTCGTGGCTGGTAGTGGGAGTCTGAGTTTCGGGTTGCGAAACTTCAGGGGAGGCAGGCAGCGTATGGGAGCTGGTGACCTGCCGATCAAGGGTGGTACTCATGCGTGAATTTCCTGTCGGAAGGAGGAGGAAAGGAGAAACCGTAAAACAAAAAAACACGCCCCTTCCGTGTTGAATTTCTTCAACCGACCGAGGCGTGTGGACACGAAAACGTGGGGCATCCTTGGGTGGGCCCTGCGTTACTCCGCAACGAGAAGCAACGCTAGCAGCACCAACACAATCAAAAACCAAGTCAGCGAAGACATGGGATGGAGCACTCCTGGGAGGAAGTAGACGAGTGAAAACAGTAAGACGACGCTCCCACCGGCTGCAAATCGCGGTGGGAGCGTCATTGCGTAGGCTTGACCGAGGTTTTAGGGAGGTTTTAGGACGCATCCCGCCGGGCAGACCCCGGAGCGGCCTGCACCGCTCGTCGGTTACGTCGCCCCGCACGCGGACCTTCTTCGTGTTCCTGGCGGCGAAACACCCCCGGGCGATCGACCGACAGACAACGCCCATCGGCCCAGCTCCGCAACCGTTCGACCGACTCGGACGCCGTCACCGCCACCGGCACCACATGCAGTGCGGCTTCACTGAGCGGCACATCCAACAACGCCGCCAACCGGCAACAAGCCCGAATCTCGGCCCCGGTCCAGAGCGAATCCTGGGGACGCGACTGCTGCGGATCAAGACCGAATTGACGCAAGTAAATCTGCCAGATCGCTTCCCGTTGCGCTTCCGAGGGCAAATCGAGGAAGAACACCCCATCAAACCGTTCGGCTCGCGAGAACTCCGGCGGCAGTTTCGCCACATCGTTGCAGGTCGCCACCAGGAACACATCCGAGCGATGATCGTTCATCCACGTCAACAATGTGCCGAACAACCGCGTCGTCACTCCGCTATCTTGCGAACCGTTGCCAGCAGCCCCGCTGAGTGCTTTTTCGACCTCATCGACGAACAAGATACAAGGAGCCATCGCATCGGCGATCGCCAACGCTTCGCGGATGTTCGCTTCGGTTTGCCCGACCAGCGACCCCATCAACGCTCCGATATCGAGCACCAACGTAGGCCGACCGGTTTCTTGTCCCAACGCCTTGCAAAACGCCGACTTGCCCACGCCGGGAACCCCCAGCAGCAAGATCCCCTTGGCTCGTGGAACCGCGACGCTGGTGTCACCCGGGACGGAACCGGTCGGCGTCACTCGCGAACGCAACAGCGCGCGGCAGCAGAACGCTTTCAACGTATCGAGTCCGCCGAGTTGATCGAACGGTTCGCCGCCGTGATGCAGTCGTACCAACCCCGAATGCTCCAGAGCCGCCGTCTTCAATTCCCAGACCGCCTGCGGGTTTAATCGCCCGTCCCGGACCAGCGACAAGCTGAAGGCATTTTCGGCCTCGTAGCGAGTCATCCCAGCAGCGGCGTCCAGTAACGCGTCAAGCTGACGCCCAGTAGGCAGTTCATCGGCTTCGGTAGCAAGCTCGCGGGCGATCGCAACCAACTGTTCACGATCGGGCCGAGCATGTTCAATCACCGTGAACAGTTTTTCCAGTTCCACCGGTAGTTGGACCAGCGGGGACAGGATTACGATAAACGTGCGATCGACCTTGCCACGCTGGACCGCGGTACTGAGGGCTTGCACGATCTCCGTCGATTGCAGGAAACGATGAAAGT
>SKVE01000585.1 GCA_007129635.1 Planctomycetaceae bacterium | reverse complement strand
CCGGCGCCGGGCGAGGCCCCGTGAGGTGGCAGTTGACGCGGAGACGAAGGCGGTGGGCAGTGCCGCCGCGCCTTCGAACCCTGCGGCGGTAGCCGAAAACAGGGCCTGCTGCCACTGCATCCGGTCGTCGATCGGCAGTTCGCTGAACAGCGTCGGCGACCAGCCCGGATAGATCGTGTACACCGGTTCCAGCAGCTCCTGTTCCAGCAAGAAGAACGCCTGCTCCAGATTCGACCGTTGCCCTAACACCGAATACACCGCCTGGTCGACCGCCTGCAGGCTGAGCGCCCCGGGAACCGGTGTACCATTGGGATCGGTCAGCGAAAATTGAATCGTGGCCCGCGCACCCGGCCGGTACTCGTCCTGATCCATGGTCGCCTGAATTTCGATCTGCCTGGCCTGCTGGACCAGCAGCGTGCGTGTCTTGCGGACCGGCAACCCTGCGGCGCCAAAGCGATAGGCCACCAGCTCGAGGGTACCGAACAGTTCCGGCGGCAGATCGAGTTCCAAGCTACCTCGGCCATCTCGCATTTCGATCTGGCTGGACACCATGGTCTGACCGTCTTTCAGCAGGTCGACCCACACCGGCTGGACACCGCCGCCCAACGCTGTCAACAGCAGCGTTTCACCGCCCGTATAGACGGCCTTATCCGGCCGAACCAGAAAATCGCTGCTGGCGGTACCGCACTGCAATTGGACCGTTTGCCGTCCGGTCCGTCCCTCCGCATCGGTCGCCTTGACGGTCAAGCTGATCCGTGGCGAGGTTGGTGTGATCTCCAGCTCGGCGACGCCCAGCGAACTGGTCTGCAGTTCCGTCGACACTCCCTCAGCCACGATGCGAGTCTCGGCCGGTTGTCCGTCGGCATAGCTGGTGATCAGGTAGACCGTGTTGGGTACGCCCTGGACCAGCGTTCCGCCTTCGGGGATCACCGTCACTTGAATCGGTTCGGAGGAAACGATGCGCGACGTACCGATCGCATGTTGTTGTCCGGCCCGGTCGGTCACCGTTGCCGCCAGCAGAAATCGGGCGCGACCGCTTTCCTGCTCACGTCCGACCATTCGCGACGGCAACCGGAACGAAAACGGGGCCCTTCCTTCGGCGTCGGTCCGGGCATCGATGGCTGCCAAGGTCGTTGCCCCAACCTCCATCGCCCGGACCTCGATTTCCACGGTGCCGTCGGAAACAGGTTTGCCGAAGAAGTATTCGGCTTGCACGGTGCCGCGGACCATTTCGCCCGGCGCGTAGAAGGACTTGTCCAACGTCAGGTCTACCTTGAACTTGGGCAGTACATACTTTTCGACCCGGACCGTGACCTCGCTGGTCGTCGATCCGACGACACATTGGATGCGGTAATCGCCTTCGATGACTTCGCGAGCCAGCGGGCAATCGGCCGACGTGATGCCAAAGCGGCTGGTCGTATCCGTCTGCTTGAAGATCACATTGCCCTTGGGATCGGTCACCGTGAACACCACGGCGTTGCCGGCCAATGGCTGCAGATCGGGCCGCTGCAAGGCCAACGCGCGGATGTGGATCGTCTGACCCGGCTGATAGACCGGCTTATCCGTGCTGACCATCAATCGCCAATCGCGGCGCAAATGGACCGTGCGGGTCAACGCTTCAGGAGTTCTGTGAGGCTGCGCCACCACACGCAGCTCGTAGCGGCCATCTTCCCAATCGGGCAATTCGAATCGAGGGGTCGCGGTCCCGTTGGCATCGGTGACCAAGTCGGCCAGAGGGAACTCGTGATCGTTCGCGGGGTTGTACAGGCTGACCGATACGTGGATGCCCGCCATGGGCCGGTCATCGCGCACGTTCCAAACCGCGACACGCAATGCCGCGTGACTGCCAGCCAGCAATTGACTCTGCCCCAGCAACCGCACATCGAAGGGCGCGGCCTGCAGGTAGTAGTAGTATGCATTCACCGAGCCGATGATCAGCACGGCGGCCGCCGCAGCCCAAAAGACGACGTGGCGATAATACCACCACTTCTGTTGTCGTTCGTTGTCGTTGGCCTCGATGGATCGGATCGTCTTTTGAACCAGATCCTCCGACGCCTCGACCGGCGGAACCGATTGCATCGCTGCGTATCGCTGCCGCGCTTCTTCCAATGCGACTTGTCCCAGCCGCGATTTCTTGCAGAACTGCCGAACGATCTCGGCATCTTCGACCGACAACAACCCATGGACGTAATCATCCACGTAATCCAAAAGATTCTCATCCGGCTTGATCATGACTCGGCTCCGATTCGATCGGGGTACTTTCACACCGTTGAACGCCCCCGATTCGTAAAAGTCACAAATCGTTCGTCTTCATTCGAGGTTCCAGGAATCGTCGGACGCCTGCCAGTGCGTGGTGCATGTGCGACCGGACCGTCGCTTCGCTGCACCCCACCACTTCAGCGATCTCGGCATAGGACAGGCCGTTCCAGTTCCGCAGCACCAGGACGGACCGTTGCCGCTCGGGCAACCGTGCGACGGCGGTCGCCACCAACCCAGCAGTTTCGGTGGCTACCGCCACGTCGACCGGCGTTGGGTCGCCGCAGGGCATCGGGATTTCATTCGGTTCGTCCATCGAGACCATCGACAACGAACGGGCTTGGCGGAAAGCTTCGCGGCATCGGTTGGTCGCGATGGCAAACAGCCAACTGCGAAACCGGTTCGGAAACCGGTACGTTTGCCGCTTGACCCACACGGCCAAAAAGGCGTCCTGGAACATGTCCTCCGCCCGATCCGGATCACCGACCATCCGCTGCAGATACGTAAGCAGTGGGCTGGCATAGCGGCGGACGAGCGTTTCCAGGCAATCCCGTCGCCCCGACTTGACTTGCCCCATCAACCACTCGTCCGAGGCAGATTCTGGTTTCATGTTCGGTTCTCCGCTATCGGTCATAGGTAGATATGCGCGAAGCAAGAAGAACGTGGAAAGAAAAATGGGGTGGTCCCCAAAAGTTGAACCAAGGGTTAAGATACTACAATTCGGACTTTTTTGTCAGGTGAGCATTTGGGATGTGGGCGAAGATATAAAGGAGAGAACCAATGTCCAGGATGATCGGTACGATGGGCTTATTCTTCTTTTGCAGCTTGGCGCTGGCGGACGTGACTCCGATGGATCTCGCCTTTACTCGCCAGGCGGCGCGGCGCATGGTGTTTGACGCGAAGCAGGAGATTCCGCTTTGGTCCTTGCGGCCGGCCGAGATCGTGGGGCGGGAGGTCATGCATCCCGCGGTGACGCTGGACGACAGTGAACCGGCGGTTTATTCGATACAGGGCGAACGACTGAAGATTCAAGCGGACCAGCCGTCGCACAGTGCGATGTGGGTCGGTGGGATGAATCCCTTCGCTAGTTGCGTGCTGCAGATCGAGGACCTGGAAGGTCGCGGTAGGATCGGTTTCGACTTCGCTTCCCCGGATGGCGCAGATCGGCACTCGATGCTGCTGACGTTCCAGGATCGAAAACCGGTCTCGGTCCTGTGGAAAGTGATGCGCGACGGCCAGGAAGTCCATCGCGAGACGCTCCGCACGTTCGACGATCAGGCGCCGTCAGTGCCTTTCGAGTTTCGATTGCAGATGCTGGGAAGCGGGTTGACAGCCTTTTTGCTCAAGGACGGACTGCCGCAGGTGATCGGTCAGATCGATGGTCTGAACAAGCATCTGGACCTGCGGCGTAAGCAGGCGATCGCCTCTTATCAGACCCGGCTGCTCACCCTGCTGGACGCCGGCAGCAGCGCCACCGTGCAACAGGCTCGAGGCGTGCTG
>SKVE01000586.1 GCA_007129635.1 Planctomycetaceae bacterium | reverse complement strand
TCCGAAACGATCCTCGGCCAACGACGCGATCTCGATCGAGTCCTCCTGGCCTTCGTCCAAGATATGGATAATCACGTTGACCCGCTCGCTGCCCGCCATCGCGCCGAATTCCTTCAACATCGACAGCAGATCGGCGCGGGTCTTCGCGTAGATCTCAGGCACCTGGCCGCTGATGAACGCCTCGATATTCACCGTATGTTCCGCATCCAATTCGCGGATCAATCGACGGGTCTCCGGCGATAACGACGCGACCTGGCCGCGAGTCATATCGCGGCGGATGCTGCTGAGCGCCTGGTTATTGGCGAACACGTAGGTCACCCCTAACGCCACGGCGATCAGACACACCGTCCGCACCAGGAAATGGCCCAGCAGCGACGTGCCATCTCGACCACCCGACCAGTGCCGCGCGCCGATCAGCACCATGCTCAGATACAATCCCAAAACGGCGACCATCACAAAGTAAGTCACCGAAGCCAGGCTGATCACGCCGCGCCCGAAGTCGTCGAACTGCGCCCCCAGGCTCCAACCGGCCACCAGGCGGGCCATGGTCGACGACGGGATCACCAGATCGGCGTTGGCCGCAAAGACCAGCGGAGCGTTGAACAAGGCGCCCAGGATGAAGCCGACCGTCAGGTTGCTGGTCAAAAACGATGCCACCATTCCCACGGACAGCATCGCCATCCCCAGCAGCCAGTAGCCCAAATACGTGGCGAAAAACAGGCCGACGTCCAGATCCCCCAGCGACAGGGATACCAGCACGATGAAGTTACACACTTGGGAGAACAGCAGCGAGGCCGTGAAGATCGAGGCGGCGGCCAGGTACTTGCCCACCACGATATCGAAATCGCCCGCAGGCAACGTCAGCAACAATTCGTCCGTTCCCTGACGCCGCTCTTCCGCCCAGATGCTCATCGTGATCGCCGGGATGAAGATCATCATAATGTACGGCAGGAACCGATTGAGCTGGTTCAGATTGGCCAGGTTCGTATTGAAGAACTCGTGGGGCCAAAAAGCGGCGAACGAGGTCAACCAGACGAACAGGCACAAAAAAACGTAACCGGTCGGATTGCTGAAGTAGCCCACAAAGTTGCGTTTCAGAACCGCGAACGTGGCCTTCTTGGCAATGCAGATCGGAGCAACGACCGCTGCCAGAACCGCCAGGAAGATCAAATCGCGGAACAAAAGCGAGAATAACGCGGTAGTCATGGCTCTCTCTTCAAACCTTTCAGGGAATCATCCGGATTTCACGGGAAATGTGTCCTGCTGCAACCAAAGTCCAACGCAGCACAACGGTCAGGCGGCCGCAGCGGCAGTGGCACTGGTCAATCGCTTGAAGGCACCATCCATGCCGCCCGGTTCGTTCGCCAGATCCGCCACGGGACCATCGTAGACCAAGCGTCCTTCGTTGATCAGCACCACGCGACTGGCCATCGCCTCCACCTCCTGCAAGATGTGCGTGGACAGTAGGATGGTCTTCTTCTCGCCCAATCGCCGCATGGTTCGACGCACCTCGCGGATCTGATTCGGGTCCAGACCCGCCGTGGGTTCGTCCAAGATCAACACGTCCGGCTCGTGCAGCAGCGCCTGAGCCATTCCCAGACGTTGCCGATAGCCCTTGGACAGCTTGCTGATCGGCTTGTTGTACACGCTGCCCAGCATGCACAACTCGACCACGGCTTCGATCCGAGCCCGGCGGTCCGCCTTGGACATACCCCGCGCGTCGGCGAAGAACTCCAATTGGCTGTTCGGCGTCATGTCGGGGTACAGCGGGCCGTTTTCCGGCAGGTAGCCCAAATGCACCGAGCCTTGCAGCCGCTGTTTCGCCATGTCGAACCCGGCGATCCGGGCCAGACCCTCCGAAGCGGCGATGTAGCCGGTCAACAGCTTCATCGTCGTGCTCTTGCCCGCTCCGTTGGGCCCTAAAAACGCGACCAGTTCGCCTTCGCTAACGCTGAACGTCACGTCCCGCGCCGCTGCGAACGGCCCGTAGAACTTCGAGAGTCCCACCGCTTCGATCATCGGAGGGCGACTCGATTTGGCAGATGCTTCCGTCATGTTTTCTTCCGCCGTGTTGTATCCAATAAAATGGGGAGTGCGTTCCAAAGGATTGAGAGTCGTTTTCGGGCAACGACAGAGCACCGGGAACCCGTTTTCCCCGAAAACGACTCCCGACCCCTGCCGTGAACCTGCCCCTTCCGCTAACCACGACACTCATTCATTTGCCGGTCCTTAGCCACTGCTACGAGACCCGAAAACGGTTGGTTCATTCTGGCAGGCTCGAGGTTGGTTTCGCATAACCTACCAGATTTTTCGCCTGTTACAACTTCTGTTCGAGCCAACTTCGCACAAAAATTCCGCCGAGAACCATTGTTTCCAGAACTCAGGGCAACCGGATGTCCAGGACGACGGCGCGATCCATCGGCTGGCATCGGATCCCATCGGCGGCGGCTGGCAGCAAGAGCACGTCCCCAGGATTCAAGGTCGCATCGGCTACCGAAAACCGGCCGCCGATCACCGCGAGCAGATGAAAACAGTCGCCTTCGCCCAGTCTTCGAGCGGTATCGAATACCCTTCTTTCGAGCACAAACTTGTCGCATTCCACCAACTGCTGGATCGCGGGACCGTCCGGTATCGGTACCGGTTGCGGGTTGACCGGGCCGGTGTCAAAGTCGATCACGTCCAGGGCTTGTTGGACATGCAGCGGCCGAGCCCGACCGTCCGGTCCGACCCGGTCCCAGTCGTACAATCGAAACGTGGTGTCGCAGGCCTGTTGGATTTCGGCGACCACCAACCCTGCGCCCAACGCGTGAACTGTACCGGCGGGGATGAACACACAATCGCCGACGCTCGGCTGGAACCAGTGCAAGCACTCGGTGATGCGTCCCTCAGCGATACTCCGCTCGAAACCTGTGCGATCGACGCCCGATTTCAAGCCCGCATAGATCCGGCTACCCGGATCGGCGTGCAAGACCACCCAAGCCTCTGTTTTTCCTAAATCGGGGGGGGCAAGCTTTGCTGCTTGTCGGTCATTCGGATGCACCTGGACCGATAGATCCTGCTGGCAATCCAGCAGCTTGAGCAGCAGGGGAAATCGATCCTGAGGGTGATGTCGACCAAGCATTTCCGGACCATGCCGCGTGATCAACTGGTGCAAGGTCCAACCGGTCAGGCGACCATGGATCACGACGCTTTGATCCGTACCACGGTCCACGATTTCCCAGCTTTCGGCACAATCTTCGTCTCCGATCTTTTTCCCTAACATGGTTTGCAACCTGCGGCCGCCCCACAAATATCGGCGCAGCAGGGGTTGGAAACGGAGCGGGTACCAAGGGTTCATGCAGCCTCTCCACCAGGGATTTTGGAAAGCGGTGATCAGCTTGGGGACATCCAGTCGATCTGCGTATCATCGCCATTGGCCACAGGCGGACAAGCCCTCTTGATGGGGGTTGTTTCCGTTTTTGGGGTTCGTCTACGTGTTGCCGCGTTCTGACCCGAACGTCTCGAGAAGATCGAGAAGTGGGAACAAAGCTGGCTCGGTTTCCCTGATTCGCTGACCGCTGATGCCTTGCCGTTTTCCTGTTTTGCCGATTATGGTACCCTGTTTGCGCGTTACGGAACGATATCGCAATACGGGAATGAAAACGATGCCAGAGACCGCCACGTATTCTTTTGATCCGCCGCGTCGCGTGGCCGAAGTTGCCATCGAGTTGGGGCTGGATCCCGATGTGATTTTGCCGCATGGGCATTACATCGCCAAG
>SKVE01000239.1 GCA_007129635.1 Planctomycetaceae bacterium | reverse complement strand
CGGACCTGGCGCCGGGCGAGCACTACCTGGGCGATTACCATGTAGTGGAATTGCTGGTGCGACCCGGGGAGCATGTCGAGCCAGGATCGCCCTTGCTGCTGCTGGCAGACCACTGCGAATTGTACGTTCAGGGCCGGGCATTCGAGCACGACGCAGTGGCGCTGCATCGGGCCGCCGAAAAAGAAATGGGGGTCCGCGTCCTGATTCAGGAGGGCGGCGGCGAAAGATCCGAGGTCTCGCCGCTGACGATCCTGTATGTAGAGAACCTGATCGACCAGGATTCTCGGGCACTGCGGTTCTATATTCCTTTGCCGAATAAGGTGGTGCGTGATCACCAGACGGACGATGGACGCCGCTTCCATGCCTGGCGGTTCAAACCAGGGCAGCGAGTCGAGATCGAGATTCCTGTCGAACAGTGGGAGAACCGCTTGGTGCTACCCGTGGACGCCGTGGTTCAGGAAGGCGTGCACTGGTTTGTGTACCAGCAGGTAGACGACCACTTCGAGCGGAAGGAGGTCCATGTCGAACATCGCGATCATCGCTGGGCGGTCGTCGCAGCCGACGGGACGCTGACGACGGGAGACTTGGTAGCAGCCAAGGGTGCGTACCAGATTCATCTGGCCCTGAAGCAGCAATCAGGCGATGGCGTCGATCACGATCATCACCACCACTAGGCTTGGATGGCCGAAACATTGCTTGCGGCATCCTGATCTTGAGGAGACTTCGCCATGCTGGACGCCGTCCTGGACGGACTGCTCCGTTTCTCGCTGCACCAGCGCGTGCTGGTCATTGCAGCCGCGATCGCCTTGATGTTCTACGGCGGTTGGCAGATGACCCAGTTGCCCATCGATGTCTTTCCCAGCCTGGACCGACCGCGAGTCGTCGTGATGACCGAGTCGCCTGGGATGGCGCCCGAGGAGGTCGAGGCCCTGATTACGTTTCCGCTGGAGTCCGTACTGAACGGGGCGACGGGCGTCCAGGCCGTCCGCAGCGCATCGGACGTCGGCTTGTCAGTGATTTACGTGGAATTCGATTGGGGAGCCGATGTGTTTGCCGCGCGGCAGATCGTCGCCGAACGTCTGGCATTGGCAGCCGAACGTCTGCCACCAGGCATCACGCCTCAACTGGCCCCCATCTCGTCGATCATGGGCCAGATCATGATCGTGGGCATGTGGAGCGAAACGGACGATACATCGCCCATGGAACTCCGCACGCTGGCCGATTGGGTCGTCCGCCAGCGTCTGCTGACCATCCCCGGCGTCTCCCAAGTCTTTGCCATGGGCGGCCAGCGGATGCAGTTCCAGGTGCTGGTCGATCCGGCCGAACTGGTCCGTTACGGTGTCACGTTAGACGAGGTGACGGAAGCGTTGGCCGAGAGCAACGAGAACGCCACCGGCGGGTACCTGGACCAGCAGGGGCCGTACGAGCTGCTTGTCCGTTCCCTGGGCCGCCTGCAGACGATCGACCAGGCGGGCGGGGTCGTCGTGGCGTTCCGCGAGGGGCGCCCGGTGCTGGTGCGCGACGTGGCGCAAGTGGTTTCGGGAGCACACGTCAAACGCGGTGACAGCGCAGCGTTCGTGCGGAACCAAACCGGATTCGCGGGTGGTGCGGCTGTCATCCTGACGGTGACCAAGCAGCCCGAGGCGGACACGCGCCGCGTCACGGAGCAGATTGCACAAGCCCTGGCCGAGCTACGGCCCTCGCTTCCGCCCGACCTGCGTATCGAGCCGGCTCTGTATCAGCAGAAAGACTTCATCGATGTGGCGATCGGCAACGTGGTCCAGGCCTTGCGGGATGCGAGCTTGCTGGTCGTGGTGGTGTTGTTCGTCTTTCTGCTGAGTTTCCGCACCACGTTCATCACCTTGACAGCCATTCCGCTATCCATCGTGGTCACGGCCGTGGTCTTTGCGATTTTCGGCCTGTCGATCAACACGATGACGGTGGGCGGATTGGCCGTCGCGATCGGCGGGCTGGTCGATGACGCCACGGTCAGTGTCGAGAACGTCTTTCGACGTTTGAAGCTGAACCGGCAGAGCCCTTCGCCGCAGTCCTCGCTGCAGGTGGTCTTTCAGGCCAGTGCGGAGGTCCGTAATCCGCGTGTCTTCGGCACCTTGATTGTCATCTTGGTCTTCGCCCCGGTGTTTGCCCTGGGAGGCATGGAAGGTCGGCTGTTCACCCCGCTGGGGACGGCCTTCCTTGTCTCCGTGGTCTCGTCGCTGCTGGTATCCCTGACCGTCACGCCCGTGTTGGCCTACTGGCTGCTCGCCGACCGAAGCGTCTGGCGCGTTTTAGCGGCCGTCCTGGCTCCGCTGGGAACCTTCGCCCTGTCCTTGGGAGCGATTCCGGCAGTTTTGACCGCCGTCCGGATGCCGCTGGCTGCCCAGTGGTGGTCGGGATTATCACTGCCCGTCCATATCGGGTTGGCTTTGTTGACCGCACCCGCGGTCTGGCTGGGCATGGTGCTGGCCGAACGTTTCTCCGAATCGGACCGCGACAGCCCCATCGTGCGGGGCCTGCGTTGGGCGGCGGACCGAGTGATCGTGTTCAGCCTGCGGTATCCGCGTGGGATCCTGGGGATGGCGCTGATCCTGGTGCTGATCAGCGGTATCGGCCTGGCCGGGCTGGAAAGCGACTTCCTGCCGCCTTTCGACGAAGGCGCCGTGCAGATCAATGTCATGCTGCCGCCGGGAACTTCGTTGAGTACTTCGCAAGACGTGGCCGGGATGGTCGAGCGGCGTCTCCAGCAAATCGACGACATCGTCGCGATGGTCCGTGTCACGGGCCGCGCGGAATTGGACGAACACGCCGACCCGGTCAGTGTCTCGGAGATCATCGCGACGCTCGACCCCAACAGCGACCGTAGCCGCACCGAAGTCCTGGACGAGATCCGGCATGCGTTGAGCGAAGTGCCGGGGATCGTCAGCAGCGTCGAGCAGCCGCTAACCCATCTGATCTCGCACATGCTGGCCGGAGTCCAAGCACAGGTAGCCATCAAGCTGTTCGGCGACGATCTGGAAATCCTACGCCGCAATGCCCAACGCATCGGGGCCGTGATCGCCGATGTGCCTGGGGTGACCGACTTGCAGATCGAGCCTCAAGTCGAGATCCCACAACTGCGGGTCGAAATCGATGGTTACGCACTCCAGCAATACGGCCTGCGCCGCGCGGCGGTCAACGATCTGATCCACACCGCCATGAACGGAGTGGTCGTCTCTGAGGTGCTGGTCGGACAACGCTCGTTCGACCTGCTGGTGCGATTCGAAGATGCGGCTCGTGAGGATATCCAGGCACTGGAGAGGCTGCCGTTGAGTCTGCCGGATGGCGGCACGACCAATCTGGCATCCGTGGCCAGGATCTATCAGGCCACGGGGCCCAACACGATCCATCGCGAACAGGTCCGGCGGCGGATCGTCGTCCAATGCAACACCACCGGCCGCGGGCTGGTCGACGTGGTCCAAGATATCCAATCGCGGTTGAACGAAATCGAGCGGGATCTGCCGCCCGGCTATTTCCTCGAATACGGCGGCCAGTTCGCCAGCCAGCAATCGGCGGCACAACGGATCGGCGTCTACTCTGCCGGCGCGTTGGCTGGCATGTTCCTGGTGTTGTATGGCATGTTTCGTTCCGCAAACCTCGCCCTACAGGTGATGATCGCTCTGCCGGCAGCCCTGATCGGCGCGGTCCTGGCGCTGTACGTTACCAACCAGACCTTGACCGTCGCCGCGATGGTCGGTTTCATCTCGCTGTGCGGCATCGCCGT
>SKVE01000248.1 GCA_007129635.1 Planctomycetaceae bacterium | reverse complement strand
CTCGCTGCGCGGATCGAAGTTGCCCTGAAGCGTTTCGGGGGCCATGTAACGCAGGGTGCCAAGAACATCGCCCGTTTGTGTCAGATTGCGATCGTCTTCCAGCTTGGCCAATCCGAAGTCGGTCACCCACACCGTGCCGCGCGTGTCGAGCAGCAAGTTGGCCGGCTTGATATCGCGATGCAGGACGCCCTGGCCGTGCGCGTAGCCCAGGGCCGACGCGACCTGCATCCCGAGCCGTGCCACGCTCTCCCAATAGGTCCGCCGCGTGGCCGTGTTCTCCGAAGCACCTCCCGCGTTCGGCAACCCCGGCAACGAATCGGAGATCGAAAACGTATCCGACAGCCGGCCCGTGACCGGCGAGGCCTGTGTCACGGTCTCCGCAGGCGAAGACGCCCCCGACTGGAACTCGAGCGTCACGTCCGCATCGCGCTGCTTGTTCGAGCCGTCTTCCGCATCCGCCACGAGCGGCTGCAGCGTTCCGCTCATCAGCGCGAGGGCGACGTCGACAGCCGATAGATCGCGGCGATTCACCCGCAAGGCCCCCCGATCCGACGCCGCGTTCGGAGCGTCCGAGTCGGCCTTGATCCGCGTCAGTTCGTTGATGACTTGATCCAGTGCCAGCCCCTGGATGAACTGCATGACATAATAGCCCAAACCGTCGTCCTCGCCAACGCCGAACACCGGAACGATGTTCGTGTGGTGCAGTTTGGCCGCGGCCCGAGCCTCGCGCGCGAACCGCAAACGGTGCTTCGCATTCCTGAACCGTTCCTTGGACAGTACCTTCAAAGCCACATGACGGCCCAACGAAACCTGCTCCGCCTCGTACACGATCCCCATCCCGCCACGGCCCACTTCGCGGATGATGCGGTAGTCGCCCAGTTGCTTCAGCGGCGTTCCGCCGACGAATGCCGGATCGTCTCGCCAAGCCTGGCCCAGCAAATCCTCGCTGCCCGGCGCCAGGTTCTCCATCAGCGCCAAGGCTTCGAACGTATCGCGGATGATCGGCGCATGCGCCGGATAACGGTCGGCGTACTCGCGGATCGAAGGACGCTGCCCGCGGCGAAGACGCTCGGCGAATTCCTCCGCCAGTCGTTCGACCAGTTCCAGATCTTCGCTCGTACCACGTTGCTCCTCGTGAATCGCCAATGCTTTAGCCCTCGTCCACCAGTTGCAGTTTCCGCAGAATCTTCTGCAGGCGCGCCAAGGCGCGGATATAGCGTTTGCTGGCTGCCGACGGTTCCAGGCCCAGCTCCTGGGCGGCCTCGATATTGGTTAACTGTTCAAAATGCCTCAGCGACAAGACTTCCCGATCCTGTGGTTCGAGGCTGTTCAACGCCTCCTGCAATTGGATCCGCATCTCGGCCTTGACCGCCGCCTGCGAGGGCGACGTCAGCCGCCCGAGAAGCTGTGCGGCCAGCGAGACGGAATTGGCCGCCGGCAAAGGGCCGCGGTGCAACGAGACTTCCCGGCCCACATCTCGCATTTGCGTCCCCAAGTGGGTCCGATGGACCTCCAGCAGTTTGTCGCCTGTAATCCGCCGCAACCAGAGAAAGAACGGCGCTCTCGGAGCTTGGAGGTAGTCAGGCAGCCTTCGGGCAGCCTCCAGGTAGGCATCCTGCAAGATGTCCGAGTCATCGACTCGGCCCTGTAATCGTCGATTCAGTCGCAAACGTACCATCTTCTTCAACCGGGAACGGTACTGGCCGAACAGACGATTGAGTGCCTGCCCGTCGCCGGTGGCGGCGCGCTTCAGCAGTTCATCGATCTCGTCCGGTTCGTGACACATGATCGCGTCCATTTTACTATAAGTGCGCTGGCGCCCAAATCGGGACAGGAAAAAATGCTGGGCATCATTTTCCGAAAAACGAGAGCTGGCGATACCCCCCTTACGAACTGGTGCGGGCGAAGAATAAATCCGACGTGTCTCGTGGTGGCGTCACGGGCCACGTTCGAGGATAATGGGGAAAAGACGCAACGAGCCACAGACGAGCCACAGAAAGGAGTCATGCTATGGCCGAATTTACACCGAAGCAGGGTCAGTATCTTGCGTTCATCCATGCCTACACCGAAGGCTTTGGTTTTCCGCCGGCGGAGTCTGAAATCGCCGAAGCGATGAAGGTTTCGCCGCCGTCGGTCAATCAGATGATGAAGACGCTTGAAAGAAAGAGCCTCATTCGCCGACGGGCAGGAGTAGCTCGATCCATCGAAATACTCGTCTCGCCGAGCCTGATTCCCAAGTGGAAGAAACGCATTACTTCTACCCAGAAAGTTTGGGTTCGGGTCGATTCCACAGAGCGTAGTACCGGACGGTCGGAGGACAATGCGACAGTTTATCGGTTCAAGATCAAGCTCGAAAACACGCGTCCTCCGATTTGGCGACGGCTGGAGACGAAGGACGTAACGCTGGAGGAATTGCATGGACTGATTCAGACGGCCATGGGCTGGATGAATTCGCATCTGCACCAGTTCCAGATCGGTGATACCCTGTGGACCGATCCCCGGTTCATGGAACATGATGAGGACGACTTTGGTGCGATCAGCTACGCCGGGGTGCGAGTCAGTAACTTGGTTTCTCAGCATGGGACCAAGTTGCGGATTCATTACGAATACGACTTCGGCGACGGTTGGGATCATTTGATTGTCCTCGAAAAAGTGACCGACGCCCAGCCGGGAATCAGATACCCTCGTTGCCTTGACGGTGATCGAGCTTGTCCGCCGGAAGACGTTGGTGGCGTTTGGGGCTTTGCCGACTTCGTCGAAGCCATCACGGACTCGAACCACGAACGGCATGAAGAGTTCCTCGAATGGTGGGGCCCATTCGATCCCGCTGAATTCAATGCGGAGCAAGCAACAAGGCGCATGAGGGCCGGGTTGCCGGGATGGTGAAGTACGAGATGGGTTGATCGAACCCGGCATCGCGTTCGCACACCTACGGGTGGTTGACTTGATCCTGCAGCCATGTCAGGTATCCTGGGCTACCAGCGATGATCGGTACCGCGATAATTTCGGGTTCGTCGTACGGGTGCAGTTCGCGGATGGTTGACTCGACGCGCTGATAGTTGCCTTCGGTGGTCTTGATCGTACAGAGCCACTCGGAAGACGTCTCGACGGTGTCTTGCCAGCGGTACATGCTAGAGATGGGGCCGCTGATTTGGACACATGCGGCCAGGCGTCGTTCGACCAAGGCGCGGGCGATGCGTTCGGCGTCGGATTGATTGGCGGTGGTCGTAGCAACTTGCAGCGTTTGCATCCGTACTTCCTCGAAAAACGATGGACTTTCGGCGACCTGGGATCGACCGAGGGGGACAGGAGTTGACGATGTTGGATTGTAATCAAAAGCATCACGGCTTGCGAATCACCTGGCCGCTGTTGTTTTGCCTGATCTTCTTGCCCGAAGCTCGAACCGGCTGGGCGGCTGGCGATGCAGCATCCGGGCAGCGGATGCGGATCGCCGTCACCAGCAGTATCGACGGCACCTCGCAGCCAAGTTACCTGATCTTGCCGCAGGACCTCGATCCCAATGGCCAGCCGGTACCGCTGCTGGTCTCGCTGCACTCGTGGAGCGCCGATGTCGAGCAGCGTAATCTGGCGTTGGAACGCTTGACGATCCAGCGAGGCTGGATCTATCTCTTCCCGCACTTTCGCGGGCCGAATCAGCACCCCGATGCCTGTGGTTCGGTCAAAGCCCAGCAGGACATTCTGGACGCCGTGGATTGGGTTCGGCAGCGTTATCCGGTGGATTCGCGACGCATCTACCTGACCGGCGTATCGG
>SKVE01000329.1 GCA_007129635.1 Planctomycetaceae bacterium | reverse complement strand
GGCTGCGCCGGCGCGTTCGCGGTCTTGCTGCATAACCAGACCAGCGGCCAGCGACGTTCGCTGAGGTTAGAACCGCTGCGTCCGGCTTGGCGTTCGGAAACGCACTGATCATCGCGATCGGCCGATCATTCGCGACGCATGGTGCAGCTCGCCTCCAAAATCTTACCCGGCAGGAAGAATGGCGTGGACAACGGGCTCACTTCTTCAAATCGAACTGACACCGACACGGTGACCCAATCGCCGGTCTCGGTCGTTGACAAGTCGGGCGGATCGATCGCGATGGTAAGGGCTTCCGGAGGCACACGCCCAGGCGTCAGATACGAGTGCAGCACCTCATGAATCTGGTCGACGGTCGTTCCTTCCAAGGTTGCAATCCGAGCGGCCTCGCGTGTCGCCAGGGTCAGCATGTGCTCCGTCAGGAAAGCCTTGCTGAACTCGATGACCCCCAACACGATCAGGAGCAAAATTGGTAAGACCAGGGCGAATTCCAGCGTTGCCGCCGCCCTCCGATGGGATGGGCAGACACCGCTGAATCTTCGAACGGATCGCTGATTCGGATCGATTATCTTGACACCCACCAGGAGACCTCGCAAAACGATGAACAGGGTCCGGAGACGACTGCAGAATCTATCCCTCACTTCTTTACATTAGATTCGTGGTAGGGGCATGTCAAACAAGAATTTTGGCTTCCACGCCCGGTCTTAACGGAATCGGTACACGTTGACCGTGAGGGTGGCGCGGTTGGTATCGAATTTAGCGATTATGCGATACATTCGGCTTCCACTGGCGGCTTGGATTTGGGATTTTCCAGCCCCGTGATGTTAGACTGTGCGGCTTACGAACGAAAGATTGGAACGTGCGGAGGAAAACGCCCGATGGTTCTTCAACCGAAAGATTATTCTTAATGGACGAGGCGTGCGATGGACCGCAAGACGCGAACCAGGAGGGTTGTTGAAGCTCGAATCGTCTGTGCCTGGCTGGGCCTTCCGCTCGTTGCCTGTGTGCTCGCAGGCGGGTTGCTCCTGCCCGTTCCCACCGCTTCGGCCCAGCCGTCCAACCGATCGACCGGCCCCCTCATGATCCCCGGACCGGCTGCTTCGTATCCGCAGCCGGTCCGGTTGCCCAATGTTCCTTTAAGGGCTCCGCGTCCTGCGGAAGGCGACGAGTTGAACCAGCAGTGGCAAACGGAGATGCCTGCCGCTACGCCGCCCATCGCACGGTTTGTCGAACCCTTGCGCGGAAACGATGCCGTGATCCCCTTGATCGTCGGTCAAGCTCGGTTGTTGACGTTGCGAACGGATTTGACCAGCGATCACGGTAAGGGGGTCATCGCGGTAGCCGATCCCAGCATCGTGGATTTTGACATCATGCCCAACCCGCGGTTGATCCGTCTGACCGCGCGGCGAGCCGGTGTGACGGATCTTTCGATCGTGACGGCGGATGGTGAGATCTGCAACTTCGAAATTCACGTGACCTACGATCTCGATCTGTTGAACGCGGAGATGAAACAGATTTACCCGGATCTGCAGTTGCGTCTTTTTCAGCTCCGCGAACACGTGGTGGTCGAAGGCCAGGTTCGCAGCATCCGGCAGGCAGACCATGTGCTGAATACGATCGAATTGGTCTTGCAGTCCCTCCAGGTACCCACTTCGGCACGAACTCGCGATTCGGACACACCGCAACGCGGTCGTGCAGATTCACTGCTGCCCCAACAACGCCGTTCGGGAGCACGGACGCTGCCTCAGGGCGAGGATGACCCTGTCACGTACGACGAATACGAGTCCAATTTCGAGCGGGGGGCAGAGCGTTCTTCGGAGATGGAGGCGGATTCCGAGTCCGGAGCACGTCCAACCATCCATGTGGCGACGCCGACACCTCAGATCATCAATCTGTTGCGAGTCCCGGGCGCCCAGCAAGTCATGTTACGGGTCCAGATCGCCGAACTGAATCGAACGGCGTTGCGAAGTATCGGCGCGGATTGGAAGGTGGGATTCAATGCGGGCAGCTTTCTGGAAACACTGGTCGGCGGGCCCAGCACATCGGTGTCAGGTGTGTTTCCTTCTGCCGATTTGGAATTCGTGCTGCGAGCCTTGCGACAAAACGCGTTGCTGTCCGTATTAGCCGAACCTAATTTGGTGGCGATGAGCGGTCAGAAGGCCAGTTTTTTGGCGGGTGGCGAATTTCCGATCCCCGTGCCTCAAAATGTTGGCGGAGGGACCACGGTGACCATCGAGTTCAAACAGTTCGGGGTTCAACTGGACTTCGTCCCGTATATCTTAGAGGACGAGACCATTCGTTTGACCGTCAGTCCGGAAGAAAGTTCGCCCGACTTCGCATCGGCTGTCGAGATCGATGGTTACTTTGTTCCTGGAATCAACACTCGCCGCGCTTCGACGACGGTCGAGATGCGGCCAGGTCAGACGCTGGCTTTGGCAGGATTGCTGCGTGTTTCCGTCGATGCCAACACTCGCCGCATCCCCGGGTTGGGCGATCTGCCCTACATCGGCCCTCTTTTTAGCAACACGACGCATACCCGTCAGGAAAAAGAGTTGATCGTACTGGTCACCCCGTACCTGGTCGCTCCGATGAACCCGAATGCTGTTCCCCATCTGCCGACCGACGGGCTGACCGACCCCAACGACTTGGAGTTTTACTTTTTGAATCGCATCGAGGGTCGGACGGGACGCGAATTCCATGCGACACGGGAATGGGACGACCCTTGGGAGTTGCGGCATTGGATGCAATTGGAACAAAGTGGCTGTAGCGGGCCGATAGGGTTCTCGCCGATCGAGTGACATTCCCGTGCACAACCACCATCCATTTCAGAGCCCCACCGGGGGGCGGATAAGGGGCGAAGGCCATGTATCGTCGATTTGTGCTCTACGGGCTGTTGATCCTGGTGGTGTTCGGTACGCGAAACACGTCCGCAGCGCCACCCGAGATGATCTGGACGCCAACTGCAGAGGTAGGTCGTCACTCGTCCGAACCGCTGTGGGAAGCCGAAGTATCGCCCCCATACCGCTACGAGGGCACCTTTCAAGGTGACGCGACATTTGACCGCAACGTAATCGAACGCCGGTCCGCGCTGTCGCGTTGGTGGCATTATCGTGCCAAACCACACATGCAGTATTCCCATTGGGGATATCCCGAATTCTTCGAAGAAATGCCGCTGGGAAGCAGCGTTCGGGCGCATGAGTGCGCCCAAATCGCCATGGGATTAAAAGAGCGTCTCGTGCTGTACCAATACGATTTTCACGAAAACAGCACGTGGTTGAATCGCCAGGGACAACAGCGGTTGAATGATCTAGCGGCCGCATTTCCGCACTGGGCCCAATACCGCTTGGTGATCGAAGCCACGCCCGACTATCCACCGTTGGCGATCGCCCGTCGAAACCACGTGATGCACCTGCTGGAATCCAGCAATGTTCCGGCACGCGTCGAGGTGGACGTACCGAGAAATCGCATGTTGCAGGGCGAAGAGGCGATTTTGATCAATCAGCATTTCCTGAGACAGGTACAGTCCGGCAGCCCAGTGACGCAGACCGGTAGCGGTTTCCGGGGAGCGAACGTGAGCCGTCCGCCAGCGCCGTCCAACGAAGGTTCCCGATAAGCCCCCGTGCCCAAGGAAGGGATTCGCGATGTGCCGATTTCAAAACAGGCTGATACTGGGGATGATCGTCAGCTTGCTGTCGGCCTGCGCCGGCTGTCACATCCCCAAAGATTTTTCGTTTCCCTGGTCCAAACCGGCACCGCATCGTTGGCACCAAGCGACG
>SKVE01000646.1 GCA_007129635.1 Planctomycetaceae bacterium | reverse complement strand
TAACGCCAAACAGACGCTCGGGGCGGTCCCCGCAGCGCGACGCCGCGGCGCCGCCGCTCCATCACGTGGGATCGCCCGACCCGGACGCAGCGGTCCTGCCACGGAAGAACCGGCCGAAGAGAAAAAACGCAAGGAACTGCGCATCGCCTGTATCGATATCGGCGGTGGGACGACCGACATGATGATCGCCAGCTACCTGTACGAACCGGGGATCGATGATACGATCCGCGGGAAGGTGCTGCACCAGGATGGCGTTGCGATCGCCGGTGACCAACTGGTGAAACGGCTGCTGGAGCGGATCATCGTCCCGCGTTTCGCGCAAGCCATCGGCTTGGAAGACGAAGATGTGCAACTGCTGTTTGGCCCCAAAGTGCCCAAGAACCGCGGCTTTACGTCGCAGCGCGTCGATTGGATCAACCGGTTATTCGTGCCCCTGGCCGAAGCCTATCTGCAGGCAGCGGTGGACGAAGTCGAAAACCCCGACGCGAACGACGCGCCGCTGGAAATCTCGCACACCGATCCCGAACTGATCGACCCGGCCGTCATCGAATCGTTGGAACAGGTCTGTACGAAGCTGCGCGGACCGGGCTACTACGACCTGAACCAGGAACTCGGGATGCCGTACGACCGAGCCACCTTTGAACAGGTGGTCCACGAGGTGTTCGATGATCTGCTGTTTGATTTCTGCTTCCGCATCGCGGAGTACCAGGCGGATGTCGTCCTGCTGGCCGGTCAGCCCTCCAAGCTGCAATACATCCAACAGTTGATCGCCAAGTACCTGCCGCTGCCGCCGACTCGCATCATCTCCATGTTCAACCACTATGCCGGCAACTGGTACCCGTACCAGGATGTCAAAGGCAACAAGCCCGGGCTGATCGTCGACCCGAAAAGCGCCGTGGTCGTCGGAGCGGCGATCGAGTTCATGGCGCGCAATGGCATGTTGCCTCAGTTCAAATTCTCCATGCAAGGCAAGGATCGAGAGAACACGTATTACTGGGGCGTGATGACCGAATCCACGTCGACCATCCGCGATGAACGCGTGCTGTTTCATCCGATCGAGGAAGCAGCCACGAAGGACGAATGGACGGAGTTCACTACGATCGCCTTGCGAGCCGTGATCGGCCGAAAGATGTCGGGCGATGAATACGCGCAAGCGACCCCCATCTACCTGCTGAAGATGGAGACCCATGACCGGATCGGTCCGACCGAAGTCACGGTGCGTATCCGACGCGTGGCGGCTAGCGACGATGCCGACGAACACCTGGCGATCGATTCGGTGACGGGGACGGTCGCCGGCCAGCCGGCCGTACAAGACGAAAACGTGTTCTTCAGCTGGCGAACGTTGGCCGACGAAAGCTATTTCCTGGATACGGGCGGCCTGGACAATATCGAAATCGGAAACCGTTGAGATGACTGATCCGAACGAACGACGAACATCGCGCAGTGACGAATCCCCCTCGCTAGCCGAGATCCTGGAGGTGTTCCGGCCGCAAGTGGAGAAGATCGAAGAGGCCTTTACGGCGATCCGTGTGACGTTGGACGCGTTGGCCCATCACCTGCAGGGCACTCCGGCACCCGCCCCTGCCACCAGCTCCGAACCCTTGCCTGTGGCTCAGCCTATCCCCGCCGACAAGATGCCCGAGACACCTGCGGCTCAGGCGACCACCGAGGAAGCAGTGGCCCCCAAGGTCGAACCGCCGGCCCAGGCAACTCGTTCGGCAGTCAAAGAACCGCTGGCGGCGGTCGCTGCCGCGCCGCCCAAGCCGATGCAACGAGCCGAACCGATCGCCGTGCGCGGTGGCGAGGGAGCGAATTGGAGCGGGATCGTGTTCGGCGAGAACGTGCACGTCGACTCGACCATCTCGCATCTGAGCGGTTCGTTGCTGGTGGATGTCTACCAAGGCGATCAGCAGGCCATCGCTCTGGCGGGACAACTAATGGCTTTTCGATCGGGTATGGCGGAGCAAAAAGCACGCCTGTTGAAAGAAGTGGGCGAATCTTTTTACGCCTGGAGGCCGCACGGCGACGAAGATCTGCTGCAGGCCCTGATCGCTTGGGTCCACAACGAATTGGATGCCGTCCAACTGGGAAACCGCATCCAGGTGGTCCAGGTCGGCGATCGCTACGACATGCAACGTCATAACGCCAAGCAGGCCGGTGTCGAGGTCGCCGACGTGTTCGGTTGGATCGTCCTGCGGGATAATGGCAAAGTGTTTTCCAAGGCCAGCGTCGCCGTCAAATGAGCATCTGTGGGTATTCGAGAAAAAAAAGGAAGACGAACGGGACGATGAAGACTTACGTTTGCATCAATTGCGGAGCCGAAGTGCGGCGGCCGACTCCTCCGTTAAGCTGCCAATCGTGTGGTCAGCAGCGGATCGGTCTGTTCAAGATCAAGCCCTCGACGGCAGCAGCTCCCGGTGCCACGGCGCCGGGGCCGCCGCCGAGTCCTGCGGGGGGGGCACCTGCTCCGCCCACAGCGCCCATCGCCCCGCCACCGTCCACGCCACCCACGCCCACGCCACCCACGCCGAAGGGACCCGTCATTCAGCGTCCGACGGTCGCTTCCGCGCCGTCCGCCCCCGCCCCGCCGTCCCCGCCAGCACCGGTCGCTCCGGTGACACCGACTCCGACGCTCGATTCCACCGCACCGCCCGCCTCGGATCCGCCCGCCACACCGTCAGTCCCGACACCGCCCACACTGCCCACTGCGCCAGCGCCACCGACGCCTCTGGCACCGGCATTACCGACGCCGCCGGCCGCTCCGTCGCCCCCGACGACGACGCCCACCCCAACCGCTGCTGCTTCGCCACCCACACCGCCCACACCACCGTCGCCATCGACGCCGACACCGCCGTCGCCGCCACCTACGCCCGAGCCCGTCGAGCCCACGGCGCACGCCGCTGCGCCCACGCCTCGATCCGCGATCACTCCGCCGCCCAGTCGATCGTCGACGCCGGTGGCGTCGTCACCAACCGCTCGTCCCACTCGCCCGGTTCCGCGGCCCGCCGAACCACCGCCGAAACGGCCTGCGGCGGACGAAGAGGAAGCGACTCCGACGCCGACGCCCGCCACGCATCCTGCAGACGAACCGACGCAGGAACTCCCTGCGGAGGAAACATTGGCCAGCGCCCCGGCGGCCAAACCGGCGGCCGATCGGAAGGTGCCCGGCAAGATCATGTGGCAGTTTCCCAAACAGATCCCCGGCCAAGCCTACTCGACCACTCCGTTGCGAGGTTGTCCCGTCGCGTTCGGCAAGACCCGGTTCGCCGCCTGCTTGGGCAATATGTTGGTGGGATTGGACTGGAAGGGTTCTGGGCTGGAGAAGATCTGGGAGTGCGAATTGGGCGGACACGTTCCCGGTTCGCCGACTTTGGGTTCGGATGGACTGATTCGAATCCACGCGGGCGACGGCTGGCTGCACTGTGTGGATCAGGATGGCGGCCGGGTTTGGGAACCGGTCCCTGTCGGTGAACCTTTGGGCTGGGCAGCACCGATCGTCGACCTGAATAACCTGACGTACATCTCCGGTTACTCGGGCGGGATATTCCGCGTCGGAGCACGCGGCGAATTCAAGAACCGTCCTTACTTTCGCACGCGACAGAAATTCGATTCCACGGGCTTGATCTATCGTGGCCTGCTGTACATCGGCTGCGAAGATGCGTTCCTGTACGCCATCGCCATCTCCGAAGACGAAGGCCGCAATAGTTGGGATCAACTGGAAGATCGAGGCCGAACGCAATGGTTTATCAACTCGGCGCCGGCGCTGGGCAACGATTCCAC
>SKVE01000294.1 GCA_007129635.1 Planctomycetaceae bacterium | reverse complement strand
GGGGAACACCACGTTGCGGTTCGCCGCTTCGCAGGAAAAACGCTCCTCGAATGGGTGACCCGCCGGATGACAGAAGCTCTGTTGCTGGAGCATGTCGCGGTCGTGGCGGATAGCGAGCACGCCCAGCAGTTGACCAACTCGCTGCCTGCCGATCTGTCCGTGTTTGTCAGTGATCCTGAGCATGATTCGGTCACGCGTCTGGCAGCAGCCGTTCGCCATTACCAACCTTCGGCGGTCGTCCGAGTCGATCTGGAAAATCCCTTCATCGACCCGGCAATGATCGATCGATTGGTTTCACGAGCCGAATCGTATGGTTGCTGTGATTACATGGGGTATTGTTCCACACGAGGAGGTTCGGCACTTCTGGCTCAACTGGGCGTTCTGGCTGAATGGTGCCGCGCCGAAGCGGTCCTGCTAGCTGACCAGAAGGCCACCCAGATAACCGAACGTTCCCATTTGACGCGTTTTATCTACTCGCGCCCCGATATTTTTCAGTTGCGGTTGCTGCCGGTTCCCAAACCGCTGGATCGCAACGACCTGCGATTGTCGCTGAAAGTCGAGGAGGATTGGGAGCACGCTCAGTTGATCTTGGATGCTCTTGGACCGGAAAACCTGGATTGGCAACGGATTGCCCACCTTTTGGACGAGCAACCTGCGATTCGCGAGCGCATGGCAGCGCTGAACCGTGAAGTGCAGATGGTCTGAACCACCGAAAAAAGCTCTGTCCTTCATCCAAAGAAAGGAGTCTTTGCGATGATTGTGGAACGGATACTCGCACACCTCAAACATCCTGACCCACCCGCCCCACGCGACTCCTTCGTGCCTTTGCCCAAGATGGTCTGCCAGGCGCCGGTTCCCGATCTGCCGTCGATCGAAGCATTGGTCTTGGACGTTGGCGGAGTCATCTACGACGATACCTGTTGGTGGCGTTGGCTGGTTCAGGTGCTAAGCCATGCTGGTGTTCGCATTCGTCATGATGTGCTTTGGGAAGATTGGGAGTCGCAGTATCTTTGCTTTGGCAAACGCGACGAACAAACTTTCTGGGCGTCGCTTCGCCAATGCCTGAATCGATTGGGGCTGACCGACAGTTGTTGCGACGAGGTCCAGGCAGCAGCAACCGCCCAGCGGAAGCAGTGTGAGTCCACCCTGCTGCCGTTCCCCGGTGTCGAGGCCACGCTCTGCGATTTGTCCCAACTGCAGATCCCCATCGATGCGGTCGTCGGTGCCTGTTCGACCAGCGAGCAGCTTGGACGACGGCTTCGCGTTCTGTCGCTGGCGTCCTATTTCCATCAAGCGATCTCTGCCGGCGATCACGGATGCTCGCTGCTGGACACTTCGTTTTATCAGCAACTGGTCCAACAACGGGGCATGGTAGCCGAAAAAGTCGCTTTGATCAGCAGCAAGCCCAGGCACTTATTCGCGGCACGTCGTTGCGGCTTGATCCCCATCGCTGTAAACTGTCTGGGAAACTTCCGGACCGATTTATGCTTGGGACATCTGGCCAACCTGCCCGGCCAGTTGCGTTATCGATGCAACCGACAGGCGGCGTGAGGCAATCAGAATGGGAATGGGAGTCAGGTCTTGAGGAAGCCCGGCGAAATGCGAGGCGGTGTGGGGCTCTTGCGCAGGTTTTTCGCGGCCTTCTACCCAATCAGTTCGAAGGTCCGCCGCGTGATTTGAAAAAGCACCAGGTCGCCTGAATGCCACCGCACACCGAAACTTAATTTCGCCGGGCTTCCTCAAGACCTGACCCTGCTTGCACCCTTGCCATATCGGCGCATGTCGTTAGAATCGGCCGTGCGTGAACACGCCCGGTCGGCCCCCTGTTCTGACCGAGCTTCGCTTGACGAGACGTTACTTTTTCATGCACCGTTAATTGGGATTTGCGGCACGGGCCGGGTGCTCACTGTTCGGGAGAACTCAATGATTCGATTGGATATCAGCTCGATCCTGGAAGCCATCTCGTTCGCGGCCCGTAAGCACGAGGGTCAGTTGCGCAAGGACCAGATCACCCCTTACATCGCTCATCCGATCCGCGTGATGATCACCTTGGCGACCGTCTTTCAAGTGGATGATCCGGAAGTGCTGGCAGCAGCCGCTCTGCACGATACGATCGAGGATACGACCACCGACCGCGACGAACTCATCGAGCGGTTTGGGGAACGAGTTGCCGCGATGGTGGCGATGCTGTCGAAGGATAAACGAAAGCCGTGCGGCGAGCGTGAGCCCGATTATTTCCACGGGTTGGAGGCTGCGCCGATCGAGGTTCGTCTGTGCAAATTGGCGGATCTGTACGATAACCTGTCCGATGCCGCGCACCTGCTTCCCGAGGCGCGGCGCAAATCGATCGCCCAGGCGCAACAGGCTTTGGACATCATTTCGCCCAGTTTTCCCGATGATTACCGTTGGGCTTTGGAACGGTTCGAACAACGGTTGAAGATTACCGTCAGCACCTTGTGATGGTCAGAGTTCCGTCGGGTCGTTTACCCCGGTTGAGCCATGCCCGATTCGCGAAAGCATCGAGGTCCTCATCCGCAAGACGAGTGGGATTTTGCACCCCGAGCGATCCCGGCATTGAATCGAGCGGTCGGGGATCTATGCTGGCTGTTGTCGCGGGGATATTCAAGCCATGGGGCCTGTAAACTGGTTGGAGATCATCTCCAATTGACCGCTCGTCAGCGTCTGGCGATGCTGCGGTGCAGTTGCAGCCATGCGGACCGGCGGGATCGGCAACGCCGCCAGGTCGCCCAGCAGCGACTGAGTGGCCACAAACTGGATGTGGATGGCTTCAATGTGCTGACGACGGTCGAAGCCGCGCTGGCCGGTGGGTTCCTGCTGCTGGCTCGCGATGGTTAGCGTTTCCTGTTCACGGTATTTGATAGGGCGTGATGGTCTTGACGGGCAGGGGCAAGTACCGGTGGCCTCTTCTGGTCTCTGTTCCGGTTTTCAGGGCAGCCGTTGGTTGTTGCTTGAGGACGTGTGCGGGGACTGGTTACCAGCGTCGGATCGAGGGGACTTCTCGGCCGAGGGCGTGGCAGCGTTCGATTGCGGATCCGCGTCGCCAGCGGAAGCAGGTCGGGATCTGACAATCCAAGATGACGGACCAAGATGACGGAATGGGGATCGCGCGCAGGCGTTGCACCCACACATCCGCCAAAGAATTGAGCCTCGACCGCGTGCTGATCTCGCGCGGTCGACGACACTTCTTCATTCAGAAAGCGATCGGTCAAGCAGTGGCCGAACGAGTTCGCGAATCTCCAGGGGCAGGCGAAACAGTGGGCGATCGCTTCCTGCCTTGATCGCTTCGACGGCGGCGTCCAAGCTCCGTAACGGCAGTTCCAATTCCTCACAGCCCTCGCCCGCTCGTTGCCATGCCCGGTTCCAGATATCGAGTTGCGTCGGCGAGTAGCCTTCTGTGGCGAGCAACTCGATGGTGAGCGTCACCCCTTGGCCCAGCTTGTCGGCCGCCCGGTGACGCTCGTACAACGCAGCGATCGCCACAACGTAATCCTCCCATTCCTGGTGCCCTCGCCGCAGAACCATCGCCAGCAGATCCTGCGCATTTCCGCCATAAGCGTCCACCGCGTTATCGCCGGTACGGAACGCCGTTTCGAGAGCCGCGACTACCTGATCGCGGGGGGCATTGGCAACCATCAATACCGGAAGGGCAAAGAGAGCTATCGTGCGTACTCGCGCCGGCGCATCGGCCATGTCGATCACGGCCGTATAGTCCGCCAGTGCCCGCTCCACATCACCCCGCCGCCCGAAGGTCACGCCACGATT
>SKVE01000945.1 GCA_007129635.1 Planctomycetaceae bacterium | reverse complement strand
TGCCCCCGGGGCGGGTGGCGGCAGCTTCGGCGCCGGGGGGCGGCCGAAGATCATCCAGCGGGAACATCGTAACGAGGGCGTGTTGAACGCGCTGACCTCGCTCTGGCCGAGCGTCAATTTCCGCTTCGATCAACAGGCTTGGCGAACCTGGTTGGCCGAAAAACGGGCTCCCGGCACAACCAGCCTTCGTCGAGACGATTAGCGTTCCCTTGCTGCGCGTAAGCCCCCCCACATGCTAATTTACATTGCCTCAGAATCGCCCTGATCCTGGTGTTTGAGCGTGCTATTTGCGAAGACAAGGGGGACTGTACGGGCTCGCATCCTTGCCATGCCCTTTCTTTTTTATCTATACTTCGGGGCACGATCGCCGCTTGAGCCGCACTGGGCGTACCTGGAAGCGGTGGCGATCGGCGGATATCGTGACATATCGGATTCGATGTTTGACCCTATCAAATGAGGTGCCTGCCCAATGCCCCGCTCCCTTAATGGTTTCGCTATTCTGTTGCTCAGTTTCTGTCTGCTGCCATGGGTGGCTTTCGCCGCCGACTGGCCTCAATTTCGTGGTCCTGATGCCGCCGGCCGATCGGACGCCACGGGACTGCCCACAACATGGGGGGATACCAACAATGTCGTTTGGAAGACGGAATTGCCCGGTTTCGGCGCTTCCAGTCCCGTGACCTTCGGGGACAAGATCTACGTGACTTGTTACTCGGGCTATGGCCTGGACGAACGAGAACCGGGCGAGATGTCCGAACTGCAGCGGCACCTGCTGTGCCTGAATCGCGAGGACGGAACGATCGTCTGGGATGCCAAGCAGCCGTCGACTCACCCACAACAAACCTATCGAGGCTTCATCGCGTTGCACGGCTACGTTTCGGGAACGCCTGCGGTCGACGAAACGGGCATCTACGTATTCTACGGCACGACCGGTGCTGCCGCGTACGGGCATGATGGCCAACAGCGTTGGTTGACGCACTGCGGTGACGGCACGCACGGTTTCGGCACAGCCAACTCGCCCGTCTTGTACGGTGATCTGGTGATCATCAACGCCAGTGTGGAATGCGGCGATCTGATCGCATTGGAAAAGAAAACGGGAAAAGAGGTCTGGCGACTGGGTGGAATGGATCAGTCCTGGAACACTCCCACGTTGGTCAAGACCGCTGCGGGCGATTGGGAACTGGCCGTCAACACCAAGGGGGCTGTGATCGGAATCGATCCGGCAACGGGCGAGAAGCTTTGGACTTGTGAGGCCATCGACGACTATATCTGCCCCAGCATCCTGGCCGTGGACGATGTGCTGTACGCCATCGGCGGACGCCGAAATACGGCCTTGGCCATCCGATCGGGAGGTCGAGGCGATGTGACCGAGACACACAAACTGTGGCAGATCAACAAGGGATCGAACGTTTCGTCGCCGGTCTACGTGGACGGGCATCTTTACTGGACCAACGAATCTCGAGGCGCCGCGTACTGTGTCGATGCCAAGACGGGCGAGGTGTTATACGAGGAGCGGTTGGATCCGAACCCGGGACGGATCTATGCTTCGCCCGTGGCCGCCGACGGGAAGCTGTACTATGTCAGCCGCGATCGCGGGACGTACGTCCTGCCAGCCGAACCGAGTTTTCGTCAGTTGGCTCATAACGTGATCGACGATGACGACAGCATCTTCAACGGCTCGCCCATAATCTCGCAAGGCCAGATCCTGTTGCGCAGCGATCGCTATTTGTACTGCATCGGCAATTGAGCGATCTCGAAGCAGCGGATGAACTCACGCCTCCAGCCCATCACGTTGGCCTGCGAGGCTCGGTGAAAAAGCGGCTCAATGTCGCTTCGCTCGGCGGTCGCGTGACCAGCGAAACGCTCAGCAGCACCACCGTCGCTGCCGCGACGATGGTCACCACGGGCAGCATCGGCGGGATGTTCCAATCGCCGACCAAGGGGATCGGCGATTCGGGGAACGCATACGTCTTATTCAACCCCCAGCCGGCTCGCCAGAACAGGATCAACCAGGCTCCAGCGGCCGCCAGCACGCTGGCCACCGCGCCCGCCAACGTCAGACGCCGCCAGTAGATGGCGGCCAACACCAGCGGGACCAGGCCCGTAAAGCCGCTGAACGACCAGATCCCCAGATCGAATACCGCACGAGGAAATAGGCTCAGCACATACGTCACCAACACCATGGCCACGACAAACAGCCGAGCCATCAGGACGATTTGTTCCTCGCTGAAATGGCCGTGGCGACGACTGTGCACCACGATGTCTTCGGTAAAGATCGTCCCCAGGCAGAGGAATTGGCTGTCCAGCGACGACATGATCGCCGCCAGAATGCCCGCTGTCAGCAAGCCGCCCAGAATCGGTCCCGCATGGGTCTGTACCAATAACGCCAGAACACGATTCTCGCTGGTGCCCGCCGGAATCCCCGAATTCGGACCGCTCGCCCAAACGCCCAGCAGCACGCAGGGAACCCAAACGATCATGATCAGGATCGGATGCATCACGATCGGCAAGCGAAAAGTATTCACGCTGCGCGCTGTCAGCCAATGCTGAAATACGTGGGGAAACATGCCCACCGACAACGGAATCAGCAGGTACGAAAAGTAAACCGGCTTCGGTATGCTGCTGCGTGTCCATTGCTGGACGGGAACATCTTGCGATGCGATTCGCATATCATGCCACAGGTTGCCCGTGCCCCCCACAGCGTGCGCGATCGTGACGAAGGTCAACATGCCCAGGACCATGAAGACCGTCGTCTGAAAGGCGTTCGCCCATGCGGTCCCCCGCATCCCACCAAAAAACACGTAGGTCAGCACCACCAAGCAGACCATGGCTGCGGCCAGCCATGGTGGTATGCCATGTCCATATTCGCCGAACCATCCTACCGCCTGGAATGCCCCAGTCGTCAACACGTTGACCACAGCGCCCGCCGCGACGACACCCAGCAACAGGTACGAAATGACCAGCGCCACCAGAATCGGAAACAACAGCCAGCCGATCAAATTGCTGTCCAGCCGCTCGCGAAAAAACTGGATCTGCGTGCTGTATCCATAACGACGGCCCCATCGCCATAGAGGCACGCCGATCAAGAGAAAACACAGCGAATGCACGATCCCGCTGGCCGAAGCCAACAGCCCGTACACGCCGACTCCTTGGGTGTAGGCCCGACCGGTCGAGCCGACTAAGGCAAAAGCGGTCATGGTCGTTCCAAACAACGACATCAGCAACAACAAGGGGCCGATCGTGTGACTGGCCAACATGTAGTCTGCCGCCGTTCCGCGAAACAGACGGTTGGAAAAGAGCCCCAAGCTCAAAAGCAACACGAAGTAGAAAAGAATGATCACCAATTGGACCATGGGGCTCCTCCTATTCGCTCGGATTCTCTGGCCAGCAAAACTGAACCGTCAACCACCAGACCGCAGCCGCTGACAGGGACAAGCCCATGTGATAGACCAACGTCCAGGGTAACAGTCCGAAGACCAGCGTCGAGTCCTCCCATTGCCAGTAGTCCTGGTGCAGGATCACCAGCAAGATCAACAGCACGACCACCAAATATTTCACCACCAAGGCTCCTCATCACTGCCAGCCAGTCGAATCGTCGTCTTGTTATACGTTGGCTCTACTCTAAACCAAGGATGCCCCCGTCCGCAAACACCCTCATTTCGTTTTTTCACCATTGGAATCACGCATGTGATCCAGCACTGGCAAATCCCGTAGAAATCTCCCCATCACTCCCAACCTTCGCAGACGCCGCAAATGTCGCAAAATAGATGCTCTTAGGGGGTCGACG
>SKVE01000883.1 GCA_007129635.1 Planctomycetaceae bacterium | reverse complement strand
CCCGCGAACGGAATTCGTGCGGCACGAGGCACGGCGACTCCCGTTTGTGGGTGTTCCTCTTACCATCACAGTCCTTTATACCACCCGAACACCGAACACAAGGCCAGCTCCAGCGAGCCTGCCCCACGCCCCCCGCGTGCGATTCCCACTTGTCGTTCGGCTGGCTGTCGTCATTGCACGCAAGCAACACGTCGCCCGCCACGTTCGCCCGGCCGACGATGGTGTCGGGAAAACTGGTGATTCATTCGACGAATCCTTTTTCACCAATCGCCCCAGTATTCCCGCGTGATCGTTACCGTTCGCCGATGGTACACGGGAGACTGGGTTCGAAGTGCCATGAGGGTGCTGCTGATTCCACTCGCTGGATTTTCCGCTCTTTGGATGAGCATAAAGCATTTTTTTTCAGTTTTGCGGGAATATCCTGGACGTCGCAAGGATCTACGGATACGAGGCGCGTGATATTCCCGCATTTTGGCACTGGCGAACGTTGCGCCCCGTTTGGTGTCTAAAATCGGTGTGACTTGTTCATTTCTCGTCCGTGGGGGTTCAAGATTCCTATCATTTTGTTGCATGAGGTCAGTTGATGATCAATCGCCCCGAATTGGCCGTGGTCGTTTGCGCGAGCCTGTTCGCGCTTTGCCTTGCGGGTTGCAGTCCCGGTGTCCGCGAAGATCGCTCGATCAACTACTCGACGGAAGGTGGCTCTGTGGCTTTCCAGCACGGAGACGATGGAGTCTTTGTGGCTTCGGCGGATGGCCAGTCGCTGGAAAGAGTTTTCGACTCGATGGGAGTCCTGGCTACCAGTTCGCCGCTGTGGTCTCCCGTCGATCAACGCTTGATCTTCACTACCGTCGAACCGCTGCGCGATGCAAATCAGGCTGGAACAGACCCCGGTTTTGCGGCAGCCGACTGGGAAGCGTTCCCCGATGGCCGACCATTCTACGCGGGACAGATGGAGTACACCTGCTGGCTTGGCCAAGCACCTAGCCAGGACGCAGCCACGCAAGACGAAACCAGCCAAGAAGCCACTCAAGCTGAGCCCAAGCCGCTATTCACAGCCCGGTGCAATCACAGCGGTTATGTGGCGGCGAATCTCGCTGTCCGCTGGCATCCCTCGGGCCAACAAATCGTATTTGTCGACCAAGTGGATGAGGTGCACATGGGCCTGTTCGTTTTCGATCTTCAATCGTCGACCCGCAAGCAGGTGATGGAAAAAGTGGCGCAGACGATCGTGTTCGCCTGGAGCCCCCGCGGCAATTACCTTTCGGCCAGCTTGCATGGCGTGGCGGATGGCACTCAACACGACGGAATCTGGTTGCTCGCCGGACAACAACTCACTGCGCCCGAGACAGCGTGGTGGCATATACCGGGATCCGACCAGTACGAGACTGGCGGATGGATAGAACCATTGGAATCGCTGCGACGCTCGCAACCGGTCTGGAACCAGGACGAATCGAAGCTGGCCTACCCATTGTCCAGCCGTGTCGCGTCTGGACAGGAGCTCGAGCACAATATCGCCATCGCCCAGCCAGCAACTCGCGAGGTCGGGCTGTTGCTGACCACAAGCGAACCTCTCCGCGATCTGCGATGGCATCCCGACGGAAAGCGACTGGGGTTTATTGAGGGAGTTATGCAGTGGAGTGTTGTAGAGAGAGATAGCGAGGATGCACGCCGGGCAACCTGGAAGATCGTCGATCAGTCGGGGGTGGTCAGTGAACCGCTGGCAGACAGCGACGCGTTTGCCACCAGCCAACTGCGGCAGTTCGTCGGATGGAATGCAAGCGGCGAGCAAATGGCCGTCGTCGCTCCCATCGCGGTGGAGGAATACCAACACAAGTGGGCCGTTCTTTTCCCAGCGATTCCATCGGCCCGCGATCGCGTGCTGCTGCTCGATACGTCCAAGACTACCCAACCACACATCGTCCACGAAGGGATGCGGATCACCTTTCCGCAGTGGTCTCCCACTGCCAATCAACTTTCGCTGTGGGGAACGTTTACCCCGACCCATCGTAGTTGGTTGTCGATCGTCTTGCCTGCATCGCTCCGTCCCGGCGATCCGGCGGCGATCCTCGACGCCGAAACTGGACAACTCAGTTGGTTGGCAGTCAATCAACATGAACAATCGCAGGTTGGTCACTACTATCTGCTGAAGCAAGATTACGCCCGGGCTTGGGAATGGTACACCAAGGGAGCTGCAGGCCGAGCCGAACCACAACCGCAATCGCTGCAAAACCTTTGGTCTCAGGAGAGCCAAACGCGATTTGCCCAGGAACCTTGGTTCTTCGAATACTATTGCTTGTTCAAGCTGGGCCGACACGACGAGGCCCAGGCGCGACTGGCGGACTTTCGTCGGTCGATGTCGTTCCAGTTGCCGCGCGAGGGAGAAGAGCTGCTCAACGATATCAATCCATCTGATCCGATGATCAAACGCGAACTTCAACAAACACTTGATCTGCTGACACCGCTGATTCAAGCGAGCTTGGCGGCCGAGGTCTTCTTGAGCCTGAATGCGAGCGACGATGGCGTCCAGTTCTTTCGCCAGCAGTACACGCAAGCCACGAACGATGCCGAACGATTTGCTGCGGCGATCTGCCTGACGCAGATGCTGTTGGCCACAGGAGACCATGTCCAATACGCTACCTTCGTGACCGACGAACTACTGCCGTTCGTGGAGGGGCTGACCACCGACAAGACGCTGCCCGGCACGCTGGAAGTTCCGAGCGGCAATGGCATCGCAGCTTGGCGAGAGCAAGCCGAGGGGTTGGGGCTGCTGCTGATCAGCGGCATGAGCTGCCTGCCGCTGGCATCGGCGGAGTTCCAAGCCACGCTGGACGAAGCCCAGGTACGCGAGTTGCTGCCGGTGTGGCAAGCCTTTGCCCAGCGCTCACCACTGCCGGTCGATGTGGTAGTGATCGCGATGCTGCAGCGGTTGGGTCAAGACACCAGCGACGCAGTAGCGCGATCTGCCGAAAAAGAGCCGTGGCTGCCCGGGGGGGACAAATTCCAACTGCAGTCACCACAGCAGGTCGACGACATGATAGTCCAGTTGTCGCAGCTATTTCAGCAACTATCGCGGTTGTAAGCAGATGGGTACCGCAGGATCTGGAGACGATCGTGGCCCATTGCTTGAGCCACGCTAGGCGGAACTTCGTCGATGTGGCCGAGGTGTTCCCTTGGAACTACCGCGAGCAGCTCACCCAGCAGTAATCCGCGACAACACACCGCGACGGTCCGCGACCGTCGCGACCATACGCGGATCGCCCATCGCAGGTCGACTTCCGACAGCCGCCGCATCATCCGCTGCCGCCTGCGCTGCTCTTCGATCCCATGGGACCGGTCAATTGGCAGACAGTTCGCCGCCGTGTATCGCCTGGCGATGCAGGTCTGTTCGGACCGAGGATTCGAGCGTTATCCTGCAGTCTTGGCTGTTCGGACGGATTCCTTCCATGATAGACCAAAGCCATGATATAGCAAAGCAACTCCAGCCAGCCCAGACGTTCGGCGTCCGGTATTGTCTCTAGATGCTGGACCACTTGGTCCAGAAGGGCCTGGAATTCGCCGAGCCGGTGGTTTCGATTCGCATCTGACGCGGAGCCATCGAGGATTTCGCGCAAACGTCGTCACGGAAGGAAGCAAGGAAGGAAGCGGCGTCGGGCGACCCGTAATCTGCTCTTCGAAACGCTCGAAGTGCGGCATCTGCTGGCCGCTTGGGTGGACGGCCTGCAGTTGCTGAACGATACGGGCAGTTCCCCGACGGATCTGGTGACCAGCGATCCGCAGGTGACTG
>SKVE01000657.1 GCA_007129635.1 Planctomycetaceae bacterium | reverse complement strand
TGTCAGCGGGGCCGTTGTTGTTGAAGTACTGGGGATTCTTCGCGTTCACGCCCAGTGGGTTGCCACCATTGATCGTATTGATGGAAATGGGGGTCGTCGTGCCGGGAATGAAGGCGATGTTTTGGCCGTTGACGAAAAAGGCGAAAACGTCGTTCCAGGGGGAATTCGCGAATTGGTTGTATTCATCCGAGGCGAACACATAACTAAAGAACAGATCCTGAGGCGCGCCGGGGTCCAGTTGAATCTGGAACTCCAACGACGTCGTATCCCTGGTGATCACGCCGAATTCGGCATCCAGATCCGGGTCGCCGGTCAGCGAGGCCTGTTGGTTGCCGACCCATCCGAAGGTATTCGGACCTTCCACATTCCTCACGTCGCCCGTCGACAAGACGACGCCCGTGGGGATGCGGATCGAGGTCGACCCGCCGCTGAAGAGGCCCGCCGAACTGGCGCCGCTGACCAAGGTCGCATCCCCCACCGCCGTGACACCGGGACCCAAAAGCTGATCGCGCAACAGGTTGGCGTTGGTGGTGGTCAGATCGATCGATACCGGTCCGGGACTGAAACCCACGTCAATATCGGAACCAGGCGGACAGGCGGCCGTCAACGTGCTGTTCTGCGGCATCCCGTCCGGACGGAACCCGGCGCCGATCGTGCAATCGTACAACGAGGTCAGGACAACCGGGTGCCCGACCGTACCCAGAATCTGCAGGCTGCCGCCGATGCGATCGTCGATATCCATCGGCGTTCCACTGGCGGTGAACCCGGCGGTATCACCGTCCAGCTTGACTACCAGGCTTTCCTGCGGGCTGCTCTGCAACCGTAAACCGCCGTCGACGTACTGATTGACGACCATGATCTCGTCCTGGACCACATGGACGATGTCGGTATCGTCCCAGACGCCGGCGACGGTCAGCATGGCACCGCGCACGTGCAAGCCGTTTAAGTCGTTGTTGGACAGCCGATTCATCCGGATCAGCGGTCCATAGTTGTCATCGAACCCGGCGAAGCGATCGGCCGGGCCCGTGCTGCGGCCACTGTCCACCACGGCTTGCGAGTTCAGCGAGTTGGCGTTGATATGGATCGCCGCTCCCTGATTGTTGCGGATGACGTTATCGACGATCACCGGTTGGGCACCGCGGACGAAGATCGCCGTCGCCTCGTTGCTCAACCGGCCATTGCGCTGCGGATCGTTCGTCTCCAAACCCGACGCATTGTTCTGGACCAGACTGCGGGTCATCCGGAAATCGGCCTGCTGCACCTCGATGGCATTGAAGCGGGCGAAACCGCCAGCGATCGGGATCTCGCCGCCGCCGTAGGTCACCACCGCTCGGTCCAAGCTACCGTGGCTCAAGGCGTTGAAGATCAGACCGCCCCAGTCGCCGGGCCGCGGCGCCCGGTTGACCGTGGTCCGGTCGTTGTTGGTATCGAAGGTGCCGCCGAACCCGTACGTATCATCGGCGATCGACGTGAAGACGATCGGATAGCCTTCGGTGCCTTCGGCGATCAGATTAGCCGCGCCCCGCTCGGCTTCGATCCGGGCACTGGCCAACTTGACCACCACCCCGGGATCGATGGCCAACCGGCCGCTCAACCGCGGCTGTAAACCATCGGCCGTCAGGACCGGTCCGCCGGGATTGCCGACAATGTGCAGGTTCTCGCTGATCACATGGACGATGTCGGTATCGTCAAACCGAGCATTGACGCTCAATTTGTCCAGTGGCGCGCCGTTCTGCGTGCGGATACGGACCAGCAAGGCGTTGATCGAATTGTCCACGATCTGGTTGCCGAAGATGTCCGGACCGATCCGGCCATCGCGATCGTTAAAGCTGTTGGGGTCTGCCGAGATGGCCGCCCCGGCGCTGTCGGTGATCGTGTTGTAGGCGATCGTGGGCCGAGCGGTGGCCAGGTAGATCGGAGTAAAATCGGATTGGACCGAACCGACGAAGACTTTTCCGCCGCCATGACGCAGGTCGGCATGGTTGACCCAATTCAAAAAGATGCCGTCCCGGTCCAGGTCCGAGGAAGCTCGCAGCACCAGGCCACCCCAGTCGCCCGCCTCGGGACCCTTGTCGTTCGGGTCGGTGTCGCCGCCGAAATCGTCATCGTGGAACGACCGGAACAGTACCGGCCGGTCGGGCGTGCCGAGTACTTGGAACGCGCCGCCGCGACGGTCCACATTGGTGACCGTCAAACCGACGTCGATGTTGGCTCGGCGCAACTTGAGCAACGCTCCCTCGTCGATCATCATCGTCACGCCCTGCGGGACGATCACGCCGTTACCATCTTCCAGCGGCCGGTTCTGGTTGTCCGTGCCGATCAGATAGGCGTGCGAGTCATCCAAGGTGTTGGGATCGCTGTCCGTTCCCGGATTACCCACGATGCGGACCAGGTTCGAGGCGGTCAGCAGACCGGGCGAACCGCTCACATCGACGCGTGTGGCGCCGGTGATCCTGACGGCGGTCCCCGCCGGCGTCAACGATGCGACTGCCGACTCCGGAGGGATCAACGAATTGACCGCGCTGCTGATCGCTACGGCCACGCTCCGCTGGTCCTCGATCACCCGCAGCGTGGCACTGGTGGTATTGCTGCTGATCGTGATCGGGGGCACATAGGCTCCCGGCATCCGATTCAAAAACTCGATGTCCACCGGGGTGGTGTTGATCGGACCGCCGGTCACTCGGATATCGGCCGCGTTGATATTGGGCAACGCGATCAGCGCGCTTCGAATATCGGCATTCGACGCGCTGAATGACAGCAGAGCGGTCTCTTGGCCATCGAACGTCAAGCGGAACTGGCCGGAAACCGGAACGCGATCAAAAGTCAACGTCTGGACAGGACGCACGATCACCGCGGTGTGGTTCGTGCGGACGCCGTCGCCGTTCAAGTCGAACTCGAAGCGATGGGGTGTCGCGCCCAGAAAGACGACGAACGAGTTGCCGTCTTCGATGGCGTCCAGGCCTCGAGCCGGTGTGACGATCCGAGACGCGGCGTCTGCCATGGCCCAAACGATGCTGTCGTAAGGATCGGCGGCGGTCCCCGAGCCTTCGGGATTGCCCGGGCTGGTGCTGACCGATTTGTCCACAAAAATGGACTCGTCGCCCGCCTGGAACCAGAATTGGAACAAGCCGCCCGGCCGCCCGTCATTATCGCCGTCCAACTCGACTCGCGCCGCACTGGCATCGACCAGGGCGTTCTCGCGATCGGGCAGGAATCGAAGCTGCAGTTGGTATTCGCCGTCGGTCGTCCCGCCAAATCCCGAATCGCGGACGGTCGGATCGTACGCCGTGTTCCCGGTGCTGGTGACGCCCACGTAGTAGGTGCCGCTGGTCAAGTGCACTTCGACCAGCGAATCCTTGCCGTAGTAATCGTCGTTGCGCGCCACGACGTTGCCGTCGATGTCGAACAACGTCAGGACGGTGTCCAACAGCGAGGCCTGTCGCTGGGCTACCGTCTCGGCGGCGAACCAGCCGTCTTCCGCCAGTTCAAATTGGTACAGATCGATGTCCGTGCTGTCCGGACGATAGATCCGGCTGGCATACGTCAAGTCGGCGTCGAACGGAAATACCGGCTCGGGATCCGGGCCCGTGTACGAGGGCTCCAGACGCTGTGGATCCGATTCACCCATGATCGCCAGTTGCTCGAAGTAGGTCCCCAGACCGATCGCGCGGCCCGTCTCGTACATCGCGCGTACAAACCACTCGTCCCCGTAATCATGACTGCCGGGGAACGCCTGGGCGTTGATGATCGAAGCGAATTGACCCGTGTTGGTCACTCCGGTGATCCCA
>SKVE01000420.1 GCA_007129635.1 Planctomycetaceae bacterium | reverse complement strand
TCGGTTTCGTCTTCCAGATCTTCCAAGGCCTGCTGGGCCGCTTCGTGACCCTGGGCTGCGGCTTGCCGGTACCAATGTCGAGCTTTCTCGATGTCTCGCTGGACGATTTCACCGCTGGCGTAAAACTGAGCCAGGTTTACCTGGGCATCGGCATGACCTCGGTCGGCTGCCGCACGCAGCCAGTGCATCGCTTTTTGAGCATCTCGAGCGACCCCACGGCCCTCTAAGCAAGCTTCGGCCATGATCACCTGAGCCTCCAAGTCCCCCGCCTCGGCCGCTCGTTCGTACCATCGAGCCGCTTGCGTGTGGTCTTGCTCGCCAGCCAAACCATGGCTGTACGAGACCCCCAGCATGTATTGTGATTTGGCGTGCCCCTGTTCGGCCGCTTTCTTAAACCAAGCGAGCGCCTTCTGATAGTCCTGAGCGATATCGATCCCGTAAGCGTAACAGTTTCCCATAGAATATTGGGCGGTCGCATGCCCCAACGTAGCTGCTTTTTCGTACCAATTCAGGGCCTGATGGAAATCCTGTTCCACCCCCCGACCCTCCTCGTAACATTTTCCCAAGGCGAACTGTGCGGCGGCATCGCCGGCATCGGCGGCCACCTGATGATCGGCAGCGGTGCTCAGGTCCTCCAACTTTGATGCGCCGGAAGTACCCGCTTGAAAAGCCTGCAGCGCCGACGCTTTGTCACCGCAGATATCGACCAAAATGTCGAGTCGTACGATCTTGAAAATCGTACTCAAATCGGGGCTGACATCGCAGATCTTCAGCACGATCTGATGCGATAGGCAACGCTTGTTCAGCATCACCAGTTGGCCGAGCATCGAAGAGGTCACGAATTCGACATCACTGAAACTGACCAACATCTTGCCGCCCCGCGCTTGCGCGGTCAGCTCGATCAACTCCGTCCCGATTTGACGATTGTGATCCTCGTCCATCAATTCGTGGTCGGGAAAATACACAACCAGAACGTCATCGATGAATTCGGTTCGCAGTTTGGCCATGATGATTGCCCTCAGAAAAGGAAAGAAGCTCCAGCCGTAAGGGTACCAGATGAAGGGCGACTTTGGGAAGTACCCCCGAGCCAAGATCTTGGAAACCCTGTCTGGATCAAGCAAAGCTTGTCAGCCAGCCCAACGGTCACTGACGGTTGCGGACGACGCCGACCACAATCCCCCGCACGGTAGCTCGCTTCACATAAATTGGTGACATCGACGAATTCGCAGGCTGCAGGCGGATGCGATGACGTTCCGGGTACCAGTACTTTAAGGTGGCTTCGTTGTCGTCGTTCAAAGCGACGACCATCTGGCCCTTCTCGGCACTGCGACTGCTGCGACAGATGACGTAGTCGCCATCGGCGATGTGCGCTTCGATCATCGAATCCCCTTTGACTCGCAGCACAAACAAGTTCTGCCCTTTGAACATCTGGTCGAAATCGATTCGCTCGTCCAAATCGAACGCGTGATCGGTGAACCCGGCAGAAACCACGCCGGCGAACAACAGGCCTCGATGCCGCCACTCCTTCTCGTTGGCCACCGTGCTGGGCTCTTGGGTCAATTCGATCGCCCGAGCCTTGTTTGGTGCACGTCGAATCAATCCCTTGCGTTCCAGCGCTCGCAGGTGACACACGACCCCGTTAGGCGATCGGATCCCAAAGCATCCGGCGATTTCACGCACCGTCGGACCGTATCCGCGACTCTGAATCAGATCACGGATCAAGTCGTACACCTCCTGCTGCCGCCGAGTCAGTTTCGTGCTGAGCACCTTGGTCATATCATGCCCCCCTGTTCTGCCATGGAAACAAGACTGGTTTCACTGGGCCGGATGTCGAACCGTCTTCCCATCAGACAGTTTCACCAGCCAACAACGCCTAAGATAATATACAAGCGTACAGAATCAACCCCCCTTTTTGGCAAAACGTTCGTCCGTCGTTTCGTCTTGGAATCGCAGCAGGGCGTAGCGTTTCTTTCCGGTCCGCAGCACGATCACGGTTTCGCTGGCCAGATCGGCAGCGGTCAACATCGTCTCGAGGTCGTCGCGTCGGCGGTTGTTGACATAGGCCCCACCTTGCTGGATGGCGCGTCGCGCTTCGCTGTTGGATTTGGCTAAGCCGGCCGTCGTCAAGGCCTGGATCAACGACAAACCGGGTGTTTCCAAGCGAGCGCGTGGTAGCTGGCTGCTGGGCACGTCCGCGAAGATCTCCACCAGTTGTTCGTCAGTCAATCGGTCGATTTCGGCGCCAAAGAAGACCTCGGTGGCCCGCACCGCTACGGACAGCCCATCGTCGCCGTGGACCAACCGTGTCAATGCTTCGGCCAGGCGTTTTTGGCTGTGACGGGCTTGAGGCTGTTCGTCGCGGAGTCGGTCCAGTTCGTCGATTTCTGCTTGTTCCAGTTCGGTCAGCACCCGCAGACAGCGACCGGTATCTTCGTCGGCGACGTTGATCCAGTATTGATAGAATGCATAGGGGCTGGTTCGGTCGGCCGACAACCACAACGCCCCTTTTTCGGTCTTGCCCATCTTGGTGCCGTCCGTCTTCGTCAGCAGGGGGCAGGTCATCCCGTACAATTGCACGCTGCGCATGCGACGCCCCAGATCGATCCCTGCCGTGATATTTCCCCACTGGTCGCTGCCGCCGATCTGTAATTGACAACCGAACCGGTCGTACAAGTGGACGAAGTCGTAGGCCTGCAACAGCATGTAGCTGAATTCGGTATAGCTCATGCCGCTGTCGCTGCGTTCCAATCGGGCTCGAACCGAGTCCTTCGCCAACATCGCATTGATCGGGAAATTCTTGCCGACGTCTCGCAAAAAGTCCAAGTAGCTGAACCCCTGCATCCAGTCAGCGTTGTTGGCCAGTTCTGCGGACAGCGGGCCGGCATCGAAGTCCAGAAAGGGCTGCATCTGCTGCTGCAAGCCCGCGACATTGGCCTGCAAGGCTTCGGCTGACAGCAGGTTCCTCTCCTGGCTCTTGCCGCTGGGATCGCCGATCATTCCGGTCGCCCCACCGATCAGCGCGATAGGCCGATGCCCAGCTCGCTGGAATCGGCGGAGCATCAACAGCGGCAGCAGGTGTCCCACATGCAGGCTCTCGGCTGTCGGATCGAAGCCCGCATACAAGGTTCGGCTGCCTGAGTTCAGCCATTCTGGCAAAAACGTCGCGTCGGTGGACTGGTGGATCAGTCCCCGCCAGAGCAGATCGGCGTAAATGTCTTTCATGATGTCTTTTGCAATAGATGAAGGAAATGCGTTGCCGAGTCCGTCGAGCAACTCAACTGGCATAGTCGCTGGGTTCGGGATGCCGCCAAGGTTCGCGGTAACTGCGCCGCAACAGTTCCGTCGCCGACGGATCGCCCACAATCTCGTGTCGCTGGGGATCGTAGGTCACGGCGCGGCCCACCTCCATGGCGATATTGGCCAGGATGCAACTGGCGCTGGAGATATGGCCATCTTCGATGTCTGCCACAGGTCGGCTGCCTTGGTCGATGGCGGCCAGGAAATCGAGCATATGGCGGCGAGTGGCGGGCGCCGCATTCAACTCGATGCGTTCCTCGGTCACATCTTCCGGGTACTGCTCCCGCTCGAAAACGCACTCGAAATGGATCGGGTCGACCTTTTTATCATGAGGCACAAAATCGGCGCGCATGGTGCTGGCTTTCAGCACGCCCTTCTCGCCGTGCACGAACAGCCCCCAGGGATAGTCCGGATCGGTGGGCAAGCCCCAGGTGCGATGCTGCCAAACCGCGTGGAAATCGTCGAATTCGAAGGTGGCGGTCTGCGTGTCGGT
>SKVE01000984.1 GCA_007129635.1 Planctomycetaceae bacterium | reverse complement strand
GTCGTGTGCATCGTCTATCTCGTTGACGATAGCGAGGCCGAACCCGGTGCCGTCCGTCGAAGTGGTGTGGCCGGTTTCGAACACCTTCTCGCGCTCGTCCGGTGGGATTCCCGGCCCGTCGTCAGCGACAGCGATTGTTCACGGCCGGCGGGGATGACGGTCTGCTGCCAATCGGTCGCTCCGCCACCCCAGCCGCTGGGCAGCGCCGCTCGGCAACGTGTGGTTTGGTCATGTTCCGCATGGTTGGTCACGACCACATCGATCTTGATGGTGCTTCCCGGCAACGCGATCTGCGTATAAGGAAAGCAGCGGACCCAGGAATCGTCGGTGCCGTAGTTGGCGTGATCCCACGGGACCAGTTGGCCGAACAGTTGTTCGCGGCGGTCCAGAGTATCGCGCATGAAGCGGATCTCGTCGTCCGTGAACGTAAAAGCATCCTGGACATGACAATTGAACATGTGCGTCGGCCGCAGCTTTTCGATCAGCGACAGACAGTACGGAAATCCCTTGCCGCGTCCCAGGAAATTGCGGTTTTGAGCACAATAGTCGTCGTTGCCCGCCATGGTATGCGAATCGCCGACGAACAACATCCGCAGATCGTCTCGCTCTGCCAGCAGCGCTGCATGGTACAGCGTCTGACCTGGATAGAAATACGACGTCAGCTTGAATTCTCGCCACTGCCACGATTGGCCGTCGTCCAGCAGATGATCGATCCGGATCGGCACCGTCGCCAGGCAGGGCAAACGCCAGGCGCGAGGCTGCTGCAGCACCTGGGCCAACGTTCGATCGACGTAACAGGGACAATCGAACGTCTTTTGGAAATGGGGGATGCCATCCGTATGATCAAAGTGATAATGGGTCACCCACAACCCGTCGATCGACCGGATCTCTTCCCGGTCCAACATGCCTTGCAAATGTTTGACCACATGATCCGACCCGACGTCCATCACCAACGCGCCGCCGCTTTCGGAGACCAGCGTCCAGGTCGTGCCAAAGTGCCGCAGGCAGTCTGGTACAGGCAAGCCGGGTCGGATCGGCATCTGGCTGGGGCGCCCGGCAAATTCGGACATCAGGTTCGGGAAATAGTGCCGCAAGGCGCTGATCGATGTGTAGTTCTCGTAGCAGGTGTCCAGGCGTTCGGTCAGCAATCGAACGGCCTGTTCGGGTTGTCGGATGACAGGGCCGTGCGATGGTACCAGCACCGTCGGGCTTTGCTGGACGACCTTCGATAGGCTGTCCTTCAACCGCCACTGATCCCCCATGAATCCGTGATAGCCACCGACCGAATCGCCGCCTCGTTGGAAGCCGCGTTGCAGGCTGTACACATCCCAGATCTGCCCGGCTCCGGCCATCAGGTCACCGCAGAAGACAACCCGCTGGCCGTCTGCATCGACCACAAAGCTGATCGAACCATCGGTATGTCCGGGAGTGTCGATAACCCGGATCTTCGCGGCACCGAAACGGATCTCTTGTCCTTCGACCAGCGTCTGATCCACTCGCAGCGGTTCGGTCAGCATCAACGGGTGCGGGCGGAAACTCCGGTAGACCCGCCAAAGATGAGCATCCTCGTTCCAGTAATCGGCCGGATTGTCGAAATACTCTCGCTCGGCTTGCCCGACGGCGATCCGAGTCCCCTTGTCGGCCCATCGATAGGCACCGCAAACCTGGTCCCGATGATGGTGAGTGCACAGGATCTGCTCGACCGAACGAATGCCCAACGTGGGCAAGACCCGATCCACACTGCCGTCCCCGCAATCGATCAGCAATGCCCGGTGACCATCCCGCACGATTCCCACTTGGATGGGTCCGCAGTACACATGGACATGTTCGGACAAGGTCAGCAGGTCCGATTCGGCATCCGGCGATTCTGCCCCGGACAGATTCGCGGCGTTCCACCAGGAATCACCGCATGCCAACACGGCGGCCGAAGCGGCCGTTTGTTGCAGAAAACTGCGACGCGAACCCCGCGCATCAGCAAAAGACAAAGCTCGTCGGCTCATCGATCTGCTCCTCACAGGGCGGCTAGTATGAAGAATTCACGGACATATCCTCAAGCATGACCGCCCGGAAAATGCAAGTCAAGCACCTGACGGTCGCGCCACACGAAACCGAACAACTGACAAGGAAAATCGGTTCGTTTCGTGAATAATCCGGCCTCGGAGATGCCGGGCCACGTGTGTAGCCATACCACTTGCTACACCCCCCAACAAGAAGGAACCGTCATGTCTGGCCCGCCTGATGCCGAGCCGCTCGGCCGCCAAGACACGATCAAGAAAGTTGCCTACTTATACGCCAAGGGCGAACCGCAGAAGCGGATCGCCGGTTTGTTGTCGCTCAGCCCGTCCATGGTCTCCCGGCTGGTCGATCAAGCCCGAAAGGTCGGGCTGGTGCGGGAATCCATCGAGTGCGAAGTATCCGAGTCGGAGCAGCAGCGATTGCACGACGAGGTGTACCGGGGCAAAGAACTGCTGAGCAAGCTGAAGGACGTAGCCTACGACAGCGGCGTCGGCTCGTTGACCCAGCTCCAGATCGTTCCTACCGGGATGGAGATCGAGGACGATGAATCCTGGGACCAGGCCGTGAGCTTCTTTGGCCGCAAGGCGGCGCCTTACTGCCTGAGCCTGATCCGCGGCTGCGAGGAATGCAAGATCCTGGGCGTCACCTACGGCCGCACTCTGGCCGCCTTGGCCGATGGCTTGGAAGCCGTTTCCGCGACGCACAGCAAGGCGAAAACGTCCGTCATGTGCGTGCCGCTGTGGGGCGAGCCGCTCAGTCGAATATGGGGTCAGACCCTGTTTACAGGCTTTCGCTCTTCTGTTGTACTCAGACACAGGGTATGACCTAATCGAATCCGATTGGTGAAAGCGAAACGGGCGATAACGATCCGGAAGCGGACCATCGTCGACTTGAGCATTGAAAGCCCATCGGTCAGGCCCTTGGAAGCAGCACGGGAAGGTCGGTTGTCGGACTTCGAAAATATCGAGCGGCTCTTCACGAATGCCGGTTAACAGGGTCTGACCCCAAAATCACGGGGCTTGCAGCATGAGCAATACCAACACGCCGCGGCCTGTCCAGGCGACCGTGCGAATCCAATTCGAAAGCACCAGACGCCGGTGCGTCTTGGCGTTAAAGCCCTTTTCCAGCCGCGCATGCAGCGGCACTTGAATCAAGATGGTGGACAGCCAAATCACTGCCAGCAGGCTTACCCCCACGGCTGGGAGCAGGAAGTCGATGCCCGGCAGTGGCACGGCCAGCAGCACAGCGGCCGAGAAGGCTTCGACCAGCATCGTGGGCCCGACCACCACCGTCGTCCGATTCTGGTGCTCGCGCTCGAATGCGGTAAACTCGGCCGCCGGCACCCTGGCCATCAACGGATAATGGACGATCTGGACGAACCAGATCACTCCGACCATCACCAACGTCGCGGCCACCTGTGAGAGTAACAGAATCTCGATCATGCTTGGCATCCGACGAGGAAGGACTCGATCTCCTGTTCCAAGGCATCACGACTGCGAAGCCCGTGAAGCCAGCGGTCCGGGATCGCTTGATAGCCTAACGCAGCACCCAACAGCGCGCCCAGGATTGCGCCACGGTGACAATTATCGCCGCCGACGTTCGTGTTGGCGATCAAAGCCGCCTCGAAATCATCGACGTGGCGAGCCGCCAGATACAACACGGCCGGAAACGAATGCTCGATGTAGCACGCCGGGCTGAGCATGCCTCCGATCACGTGCAGATCATCGAGCTGCTCGCGATTTACTTGCTCGATCACCTTCGCCACGGGAAAACCAAGCGAC
>SKVE01000417.1 GCA_007129635.1 Planctomycetaceae bacterium | reverse complement strand
GTGCTGATCGATTGTCCGCCGTCGTTGGGCGAACTGACGCAAGCCGCGTTGGCCGCTTCGACCGAGGTTCTGATGCCGATCCAGTGCGAGTACTTTGCCATGGAGGGCTTGACGCAGATGATCCACGTGATCCGCCGTGTCATGCAGCAGCAGAGCGGGCGATTGCAGTTCGGTGGGATTCTGCTGACCATGTTCGATTCCCGACTGGAACTCACGTACGAGGTCGAATCCGAAGTGCGTGATTTTTTTGGCGAGATTGTCTTCGATACCGTGATCCCGCGCGATGTGGCGGTCTGCGAGGCGCCCAGCCACGGGCTGTCGGTATTGGATTATGCACCGCGCTGCCGGGGAGCGCGAGCTTATGTGGAACTTTGCTTGGAGGTGATGGATCATGACCAAGGATAGACGTTTGGGACGCGGTTTGGCCGCTCTGTTGGGCGCACCGTTAGACGAAGCAGGCGAGTTGTCGGGGTCGGAATCTGAAGCGGTGCAGGCCAACCGGGCCGAAACAGGCGTTCACGAGTCGGCAGCCCCTGAGGGACCTCAGGCCGAATTGCTGCATCTGAACGTGCACCAGATCGACGACAATCCGTTCCAGCCACGCCGGGACTTTGGCGAAGCGGAAATCGCTTCGCTGGCAGAAAGCCTCCGCGAACACGAGATGCTCCAGCCGATCCTGGTCCGACGTGTGGCAGACGGCTATCAGTTGATCTCCGGTGAACGCAGGCTGCGAGCCGCCGTCCAAGCCGGATGGACGACCGTGCCCGCACGCGTGCGCGAGGCCGACGATCGTCAGATGGCCGAACTGGCGATCGTCGAAAACCTGCAACGCAAGGACCTGAACCCGATCGAAAAGGCTATGTCCTTCAAGCGATATCTGGAACAACATCGCTGCTCGCAGGAAGATCTGGCTCGACGATTGAAGATCGATCGGTCCACGATCGCCAACCTGATGCGATTGCTGGAACTGCCCGAGGCGGTTCTCGAGGCGCTGCGCAACGGCCAATTGGCGGTCGGGCATGCCCGCGCCCTGTTGCCGCTGGGTGACGAGGACGTGCAGACCGAGTTCTGCCAGCGGATTATCGCCGAGGGCTGGAGCGTGCGGACGGTCGAGACCGAGGTCCAGCATCGGATCCATGACGAAGAGGGCGCGACCCTCAGTATCCTGGCCGCCGGATTGGACAACACCGATGGTGCAACTCGCAAATCCACCGGCGGAGACCGATCCGATAGCTCCAAGCCAAAGAAACCTCGAGCCGCCGATCAGATCGCGTTCCTGGAAAAAGAGCTGCGGATGGCTCTGGGAACCAAGGTCGAAGTTCGGCAGGGCAGCCGAGGCCGGGGGCGGATTGTCGTGCACTTCAGCAATCATGACGAATTCGAGCGGCTCCGCCACCTGCTCATGGGACATCCTGTGGACAGCCGCCGAACCGATGTCGGGTAATCCCCCGTGCCCACGAAGCCCACAGATTGGCGGGGACGGCTTCAGTCCGATCCCGTGCTGAAACTCAGTTGAGGGCATTGTCAAGAGCCCGCGAAACCCTTACAAAATGAGTTTACGATACGGGCGACAGTCTTCAGGCAGTTTTTTGGACCAACAGGAAGGTGAGCATGAGCGATCAAAACATTGTGAAAGGTGACAGCGTCGGCAAACTTCTGAACAGCGCGTTGGACGCCGGTGGCGGCCTGCTGCGGCTGACACCGACATGGGTGCCGCGCAGCTTTTTGCACCCAGGAAAGAGGATCAAACTTCACCCAGAAGACTACTATGCGTACGGGGCACATCGCGGTGGTATCGACGAACGATGGTTCGCCAGCACGACAGACGCCGCGAACGATGGCCGTGTCTGGCACGAGGGGCAGAGTTTCTGCTCGTTCGAGGGCAAGACGTTCCTGTTGAAGGATGCCGTGGCCGAGGCCGGCGCGCGGGTGATCGGGTCGGCCCTGTTCGACAAATACGAGCGGTGGCCCGTGTACTCGAAGTTCTTCGACAATATGGGGCCCATCCCGCACCACATGCACCAGAGCTTCGAACATGCCAAGCTGACGGGCCAGGAAGGCAAGCCAGAGAGCTACTACTTCCCGCCGCAGTACAACAACTGCGACAATAATTTCCCCTACACGTTCTTTGGACTGGAACCCGGGACAACCAAGGAACAGCTCCGTAAGTGCCTGGAGGATTGGAGCAAAGGCGATAATGGTATCCTGGATCTGTCCAAGGCATATCGACTGAAACGTGGCACGGGCTGGCTGGTCCCGCCCGGCGTGCTGCACGCGCCCGGATCGTTGTGTACCTACGAACCGCAGTGGGGCAGCGACGTGTTCGGGATGTTCCAATCGCTGGTCGAAGGTCGCGAAGTGCCGTGGTCGCTGCTGGTGAAGGACGTTCCAGCCGACAAGCACCAGGATCTGGATTTCATTATCAGTCAGCTTGATTGGGATCGTAACATCGACCCCAGCTTCAAGGACAACCATTACTTGGAACCGATCGTCGCTGACCAGGGCGAAGGTTGGGTCGACTTGTGGATCGTGTACGGATTGGTCGACGGCGCTCAACTGTTCACGGCTCGCGAGTTGACCGTGCAACCGGGCGCGAAATGCACCATCCGGGACGGCGGACCTAGCGGTTGGATCACCACCCAAGGCAAAGGCCGCATGGGGACGCTGAACCTGCAGACGCCTGCCATGATCCGTTTCGGGGCCGAAACCGAAGACGAGGTCTTCATCACCGACCAGGCGGCTCGGGCCGGTGTGGAAATCGAGAACACCGGCAGCGAACCGCTGGTGGGCTTGCGTTACTTCGGACCTGACACCTGGCCTGGCGTGCCCAATCTGGGTGATTACAAGAAGTAGATCACGTCCCATTCTCCTGTGCGAAAGGCGATTTGCGATGAGCAACAATTATCCGAAACTCCACAACGCCATGTGGCCCGGGCTGGTCGGTAAAGAAGAAGGTACCGATCACCCGCCGATCAGCCTCGAGCGGATGCTGGAACTGACGGCCGCAGCCGAAGTCGATGGCCAAAAGTTCGAGGGCGTCGATTATTTCCTGTTCTTCCCCCACACCGACCCGGACGCTTCGGACGCGGAACTGAAGCGGATCGCCGACCTGATCGCCGGATACGGGCTGAAGGTGGGAACCCTGGTCGCGCCCATCTGGCCGGGCACCGTGGGCGCCAGCGCCATGGGCAATGCGGCCGATCGAGAAAAATTTGTGCTGGCCGTCCAGAAGGCCTGCCGTATCGCGCGGGTGTTTAACGATCACGGAGTCCGCCAGTACGGGAATATCCGTATCGATTCGGCCACCAGCGTTTCCGATTGGGATTTGGCACCGGCCGAGAATACGAAGCGGATCGCGGAGACATTTCGCGAGGCGGCTCGAGTCGCAGCGGATCACGGCGAGCGACTGGCGGCCGAAGGCGAGATCTGCTGGGGTGGAATGCACTCCTGGAAGCATATGCTGAACTTGCTGGAAGAAGTCGATATGCCCGAAACGGTCGGCTTCCAAGCGGACCAGGCGCATACGTACCTGTACCTGCTGGGCTACAACGCCGAAGAGCACGCGTTGCTGAAGGCAGGGTACAGCCAAGAGGACTTCGACGCGGCGTACAAGACCATGACCGATGCACTCAGGCCGTGGACGATCGACTTCCACGTCGCCCAGAACGACGGCTCCGTGCATGGTACCGGTTCGCATGACAATACGGGCCGACACTGCCAGGCCGATGATCCCAACGGCAAACTGGATATCACCGCCACGGCAGGCTACTGGCTACAAGACGCCCCGGCCCGCAAGCTG
>SKVE01000842.1 GCA_007129635.1 Planctomycetaceae bacterium | reverse complement strand
TTGCGGTACAGTACGGGCATCTCCGAGGCGAAAGTGGTCATGATCAGATCCGGATGCCCATCGTTGTCGTAATCGCCACAGTCGACTCCCATGCTCGAATTGCGGTTGCCGAGGAAATCATAGGCCAGACCGGCGACAAGACCAACTTCCTCGAACCGTCCTTGCCCATCGTTCCGGTACAGGAAGTTGGCCGCAGCATCGTTGCTGACCAAGATGTCCGCGTACCCGTTGTCATTATAGTCGAAACAGACCACGCCCATGCCCGGGCCCGCCACGGATCCGATCCCGGATGATTCCGTGATGTCGCTGAACGTGCCGTCGCCGTTGTTGCGATAGAGCGTATCGGGCACAGGCCGATAGTACTGGGGACCGGCCTGAAACAGGAAGCGGCCCATCGGCAGCGGCACGTGATTCTCGTAGGTGAAATCGATGTAGTTCGATGCGAACAGATCCAGAGTTCCATCGCCATCGATGTCCAGGAAGGAAACGCCCGCGCCAACCCGGTCACCGTTTCCCACGCCCGTTTCCTGCGTCACTTCCGTAAAAGTTCCGTCGCCATTGTTGCGGTACAAGACGTTGGGCCCAAAGTTGCTGATGTACAAGTCCGGGTAGCCGTTATTGTTATAGTCGCCCACTGTCACGGCCAGTCCGTGCCCCAGATCGCCCACGCCGGCCCGAGTGGTCACGTCCGTGAAGCTGCCGTCGCCGTTGTTGCGATAGAGCGCATTGCGCGGCAGTGTATCGACCTCCGTTCCTTGCAACGGTGCTCCGTTCAGGAAGTAGATGTCGATCAAGCCATCGCGGTCATAGTCGAACAACGCCAAACCGCCCACCACGCCCTCGACAATATACCCCTGCCCCGCCCCACCGTGGGAATGCACGAAAGCGATCCCCGACTGGGCCGTCACGTCGGTCATCCGCAACACCGACTCGGCTCGCGATGGGACCACCCCCAGCAGCACCAGCATGAAACAGGTTGGCAAAAGGGTCTTTGGAGTCTTCGGTCGTAACATGCTCGCACGGTGCGCGCATGTTTGTAGGTTGGGACTCTGTCCCGACCGGGTCGGGACAGAGTCCCAACCTACGTTGGTTGCGGCCGGAGTCAGAGTTAAGGAACAGTTCATCACGGGGCGGCGCAAGTTCATGGGAGATCGGGTTGTTCGGGAAGGACAGCATTGGGGGAAGGTTCCGCGGCTCTCAAGCGACGGGCACGCTCACGAGCCGCATGGGCCGCCGGCAGATCTCCCATCCGTTGGCAGATCTCGGCGAGTAGTTCCAGGCTGTCGGTCGTCGCCTGCCACCGATTCGCCTCTTCGGCAGCCAAACGAGCCTCCCGCAACCGCTGCCTCTGTAAGTAAAGCTGGGCCAGTCCGAAATGCGCGATCGCCGCGTCGGGACGCAGGTCGATCACCCGCTGGAAAGCAGCTTCGGCCGTCGGATCGTCGCCGGAAGCCAAGGCGAGCTGGCCCAGATTCAGGTGCTCGGTCACGTTGTCGGGCTCCAACTGGATCAGCCGTTGCACCACCACCTGGGCGTCGGCCCATCGCTGCTGGTCCAGGTACAAGGCGCCCAGTTCCCGCAAGATGCCGGTGTTGGTGGGATCGAGGGCCAAACTGCGCAAACGGAGCATTTCGGCCGTGTCCGGATCGCCTTGTCGAGTATAAACCGTCGCCGCCTCGTCCAACGTCAACAGCGCGATTCGCAACGATTCGCCCAAATAGCTTTTCACCCGTTGGGCAGTCGCAGGCGTTTCAGGCCTTTCACTCGGCTCGTGCGGCGCGACTCCCCGATGCTGCTGGCGGTACTTGGCCGCTTCGTCGTGTTTTCCCTGAGCCGCACAGACATTCGCCAAGACGTGAAACACATTGGGCGGTGCGGGGGCCAAAGCGATCGCCTTTTTCAAACTGGCTTCGGCTTCCGCGAACTGGTTCAGCTTGCTCTGAGTCTGGCCCAGGAAGAACCAGTCCTCGGCGGAATCCGGGTACCGCTCCAGAACCTGCTCCAGCGCCTCGACGGCCTCTTCCAGACGTCCCAACTGGTTCAACACGGCGGCCAACTGATGGTAGACCCCGGCCGGCTCGCAACCGGCCTCCAAGGCCTGCTGGAGCGTTTCTACCGCCGCTTCGCCGTGACCCTGGTCCAGCGCGGCGCCGGCAGCATTGATGTAGTACATCGCTTCGTTCGGAGCCAACTCGATGCACCGCCGCCAGAGCCGTTCCGCCTCGCTGCGCTGCCGCAAGCCCACATGCAGCATCGCCATCACATGCAACGCCTCGTGAGCATCCGGGTAGGCTGCCAGCAATTGCTCCGCCACGGTGATCGCCTCGTCCTGCAGCAGCGCCATCGTGGAACGTTCGGCAACCACCGGCAGCACCAGATCCGAACGGACGGACGAGACCGGTGCATCAGGCTGTTGCGATACGGGCCGTGCCGCGTACCAGAAAAAGCATGCAGCACCACCAAAGATCAAGGCGGGTAGCCCGGCCAGCGCGGCCACCCGGCAAACCATCCGGTACGGACGCCGACTGGATTTCATGCCGGCACGTTCCTCAAAAGGTCTCCCCTGCAAATCAGCCCCATCGCGACTCACTTCCTCACAACGCCTGGATGAAGCAAGCACTGTGCGACAGATAACTCCGCCGCAGACTGTTTCAGGCTTCTAGCTGGACGTGAGCGTCAGATCGATCACGTTTGTGCCAGCCGTCACTTCCTCGGTCAACTCGGACTGCGTGTTGTAACGGGCCGGGATCTTCTCTTCCACCGATCGGGAAGCCTCCGCATAATCCTGGCCACCCATCTGTGTCCTCATGTACTCTTCGGAGTCCGAAGATACATCGCCCAGGGAGCCGGATGCGGCCTGAACCGTGGTCACTCGCACCGTGTGGGTGCCGATCTCCGCTCCCCGCCCCGAAGGATGGACCAACTGATACTGCCCGGAAGCGTCCGTCACCCCTGTCGAGGCGTTGCCGCCGCCGGTGGGAATGAATGTCACCATCACATTCGCCAGCGGCTGACCGTCCATCGTCACTTGTCCCGTGACGGTCCCCAACCCGGAACCATCGCCGCAGCCGCAGACAACCAAACATCCAACGCCAAGCAAAACGGCCATCATTCTCATCATCATATCGTTCCTAAATTCGGCTTGTTCACACGCCCCACAGGGCAATCCTAACGCGGCCTCGGGCCGCAACCAAAGTAGGTTGGGTCTCCGACCCGACCCGACTCGCCCCGGTCGGGACGGAGTCCCAACCTACAAAGATGCGCGCACCGCCCGCGCATGTCACGACTCAAGACGCTGACAACGTTCGTCCGACTGGGTTGTTATCCGACGCAGTCGAGCGAAATTCTTACGGCTGTCCCAACGAAATCATTGCTCTTGAATGCTCTCACCGCCGTTGCGGCTTCCAAGAGCGCCCCAAACCCCATAGGGAGATGGGCCGGAGGAGACCTCCTGAGCGGTCGGATCGCCCGCATTGATGGTCTCGCTGATGAAACGCACCGAACCGTCGCCCATCAACACATGAGCCCCACCCGGATGCCGGCTGGAAAGCGTCGCGTACTGGAACCAGCCGTCACCGCCGCCCTCTTGACAGGACGGACCATTGGGCCGGACGGCCGTGGCCATCGCCACGAAATACGGCCGTCCGTCCCACGCGCGGCCCGTATGAGGCCGGAAATTGGCTCGGACATCGCCCGACAGCATCCGCGGGTTGTTCGGATCGATGCGTGCCAAACACATTGCAGGCACCCCTCGATTGTCTACATGCCCCACATTCAACGCGACGCCCCCGATGATGTC
>SKVE01000422.1 GCA_007129635.1 Planctomycetaceae bacterium | reverse complement strand
CGGTCTGGAACTGCGGTTTCGCGCTCGGAGGATCGAGCTACCGGTTAGCGGTCGACATCCACTGCCGCGCCAGCGGCCTCGACTTCTTGGCGCAGTCCAAGACGTCGCGTAGAGTCTTCGGCTGTAAGATGCGCGCACCATGCGCGCATCTTGTAGAACGGAATTCATTCCGTTCTACTCGGGTTGCGGCCGTAGGCCGCGTTAGGGGGAATCGATGCCGGTCGCTTGCCCCCCCCACGTAGGCGCCGCTACTGTCGTAAAACGACACGATTGCAGGATAGTTTGAATAGGTTTGATAGCCACCCGCTGCGGTCTGGTCGATTCGGTAGCTGGCGCCTCGCACCGTGCCGTTGGTGAAAATTGCCAAGTCGGAAGTTGGGGAGACGGATCGTGTTTCGACGCTGATCGATGTGCCCACGCTGAAGACGGCCACTTGGTTGGTTGACGTAGCCACGGCGAACTGAAACCTCGAAAGCACGCGACGGTCTTCCATCGTCTCGAAGCACAGGCGGCGATGTCGCGAACGACGAGCATGTTGCCGCGTGGCCGCCACACGGCGCGAGCGGCGGTTCGTCATGCCTTGGGGACCGATTGCAGGAGCACGCGTCGGAACATGCATGGACATACCGGGGATCTCCCGTCGTAAGGGCAACTAAAAATGGAAAACTCAAGCGGCTCGCTAGGATGGTGAACTAGGTTGTCACCGAAAATAAGCTTGTACATCCGTTCCAGCACTTGCAGGTACTCCGGCTCGTTCACATATGGGAACTCGAGTGCCAGCAAGCGTAGACCATCCAGCGCCACCCCCCATTCCCATCCCTCGCCGCCGCGATGCCTTGGCACTGGACGCCACCCGCTAGATGAACCTGTCTCGCACTAGTGCGGTTGAGCATCGGCGTAGGCTAAGCACCGTTCGAGAAATAACTGTCCAATGTCCCCTCGCCCCTCGTGGGAGAGCGCAGGGTGAGGGGGCAGAAAGTGCGTCAGTTTTTTATCGAACGGTGCTAAGCTGACAGTTATCGCCGCCGCAGCGCGTGGCGGATCGGCATTCGGCGGGTGGTTGGCGCCGAGCAGCGGTTCAGCAACGTGCGTCTTACTGCGGGCTGCACGACCGGAGCCGCAGGGCGAACGACGACGATCGTCGGTGCCGGGCAGGCCGGGATGTTCTGTCGCAGCCTGGCGATGCGTCGGCTCAGCCGTGGGGTGGACGCCCGGATCAAGCGGCGAGGCGTGCGGCAAGCTCGCACCGATCGCACTGTTTGGATCGTTTGGATCGGCGGTAGCTTTTGCACGGTCGCGGCCGCGTCGCTGGGCGATACCTCGATTTCCGGCTCCATCGGCGGCTGATCTTCCGACAATGGCTCGTCCTGGGCCGTGTCTTGCTCCAGGTCCTCGGGCTGCACCGCGTCCACCGGCTCCTCTTCCACCGGCTCCTCTTCCGCCGGCTCCTCTTCCGCCGGTTGTTCTTCCGCCGGACTGGCGTTCTCGTACGCGTAGATCGCAACGGTTCTTAGTCGGTTCATGGCCGAGGAGGCTCGCGTGGCGGCCAATCGAAAGCCGCTGGTGACGCGGCGCCGGGCTTGCCTGATCTGTTGCTGCAGTTGGTCCATCGTCTGGTCATCCACCAGCGAACGCCAGTCGGATGGTTCTCTTTCAGGGGATGGATACTCGACCGCAACCACTTGGCTCTGCTGTTGCTCGTAGTGAAGTTGCTGACGCGCGCGGTGCGAGTGTTCGATTTGACGACTCTTGGCGATCAGATCATCGAGGACGACGGTTTGGGTCACGACCGCCGGGGTATCGTCTCGCATCGCCTGGGGTTCGGACGTCTGGCGGCTGCAACTGGCAGCCAGCGGTGTGATCAAGAGGACGGTGGTCAGGGACCAATGGAGCTTGGACATCGCTGAACGTGCTTTCTTCCAAGAGAGGACAGTTCGTCGCGCCGTCGCATCGGAACCATCTCGGAACGCCTGCGATCGATACGACAGGTCGGTGCTACTAGGCTTGGAAATCCGTCTCGTCACGATCATCCTTATGGCGTTTTATCGTCCAACGTTCGAAGGCAATCGACGAAATAGGCAGCCCGCCGATTACTCGTGACATCCAGCAGCGATGATTCACGCGACAGCGTTCGCCCAACCCGAGAAGTTGCCCTGTTCGAAAGAACACTCGGCGACCGCCAGGGTGAACGCCTGGTCCTTTGTAGGGCAGACGGAACCTGGGTGGCTCAGGCGGATGTTGCCATGACCGTGAGACTGGCCTACAATGCGCGGAGATTTTGTTCGATCCGTTTACGTAGATTTGCCGGATCGGTGTAAGAAAAACGAGGCGCGTTTTCGAGGACGCCCCGACTTGGCCCCCTCGAATCAAGGAGAATGAACCCCGTGAGAAAAACCTGGAAAACGACGACGAGCGGCACTGGCTGGATGAGTTCGCTGTGCCTTGTAATACTGTGGGCAGCCCTGCTTCCGGTGGATTTGGCGGCGGAACATGATTGGCCCATGTGGCGATATGACGCCGCTCGCAGTGCCGATTCCCCTCAGCAATTGGCCGAAGATCTCCATCTGCAGTGGGTGCGTCAACTGCCTGAACCCAGTCGAGCGTGGCCGCATCAGTGGGACGACCGCGGCAAGCTGGATTTTGATGTCTCTTACTCGCCTGTTGTCATGGGGCAGCGTATTTTCGTTCCCTCCAGCACGACCGACAGCGTGACCGCCTACGCGATCGAGGATGGTGCTCGGTTATGGCGATTCTACGCGGATGGTCCCGTGCGTTTGGCGCCGGTCGCCTGGAACGATGCGGTGTACTTTATCTCGGACGACAGCCACCTGTACTGCGTGTCTGCCGAAACGGGTGAACTGAAGTGGAAATTCCAAGGCGGGCCGACGGATCAGCGGTTGTTGGGCAACGAGCGGATCGTCAGTTTCTGGGCAGCTCGGGGCGGCCCGGTGATCAAGGACGGCACGCTGTACTTTGCCGCAGGCATCTGGCCGTTGCACGGGGTGTTCCTCTACGCCTTGGATGCCGAAAGCGGTGACGTGGTTTGGGTGAACGATACGACCAGCTCCGATTATGTCGAATTGCCTCACGGCGGAGCCGATGGTTATGGCGGGCTGGCGCCGCAGGGGTATATCGCGGCTGGCGAGGACCAGTTGGTGGTGTCGGCCGGTCGAGGCCCGAATCCGGTACATTTTGACCGTCACACGGGCAAGGTGACCCAGTCCGATTATCGCGGCCGCAAGGGCCATGGCGACTATGCCGTCCACGCCGTGGGCGAAGGCGGGATGGGGATGAAACGCAATGAGATGTTGGCCGAGCGAGTGGAATCGCTGAAAGACCAGATCGAAGGTGACGTGTTCTACAAAATGGCGGCTCGCGACCGTCTGTTCGTGACCACCGAAGACGGCAAGATCTACTGTTTCGGTCCGCAGCAGATCGAGCCGGTGCGGCACGAGCACGAGGCGACGCCGCTTGCACCACGTTCCAACGATTGGGCGGACAAGGCTCAGCAACTGCTGGATCGACTGGGCGAATCGGACGGGTACGTCTTGATGCTGGGCGCCGGTTCCGGTGATCTGATGCGCGAACTGCTGGGCCGTAGCCAGATGCACGTGGTGGTTGCCGAAGCGGACGGCCAGCGAGTGCGTGAGTTGCGCGACGAACTGGTCGGTGCGGACATGTATGGCCGTCGAGCCGCGGTGATCGAGGCCGATCTGGCGGGACTGGCCGTTCAGCCGTATCTGTTCAGCATGGTGGTCAGCGAGGATGCCCAGGCAGCAGGATTGCACTCGGATGCGATCGCTTTGGCCGCTGCGTTGAACCGGTTACGGCCTTATGGCGGCGTGGCCTGGCTGGGTGGTACCAACGTTTCCCAACAGGCTTTGGATGAAGCGTTGGCGGTCGTGGATGCCGACAAGGTCTCTGCGGAAGTCCACGCCGACCACCTGACCGCCCAGCGTTCCGGACCGCTGACCGGCGCCGGTCAGTGGACGCACCAGCACCATGATCCCGCCAACACGCTGGTATCGCAAGAACAGCGGGCTCGGCTGCCGTTGGGCGTGTTGTGGTTCGGCGGGCCGAATAATCACGACATTTTGCCTCGTCACTCCGGCGGACCTCGCCCCCATGTCGTCGCCGGTCGCCAGGTGTATCTGGGTGTGGAAACCATCGGCGCACGATGCGTCTACACGGGCCGGCAGCTATGGAGCCACGAATTCCCGGGAATCGGGCATTCGTTTACCGACATGAAATTGGAAGAGAGCTGGCGGGATGGCGAGCAGGTCTATATGACCAACATTCCGGGTGCGACCTACATCGGCAGCCCCTACGTCACGCTGGCCGACGCGATCTACCTGCGGCACGCTGGCCGCATCCACCAACTGGATCCGGTCACCGGCGAGACGGTCGCCCAGTTTTCGGTACCGGGGCGAAGCGTGGACGAATTGTACGGCGAGGGCGTACCCGATTGGGGACACGTCAGCGTTCAGGGCGATTTTCTGGTCACGACCAGCGAACCGCACATGTTCGAGGACCAGCAGATGGGCTGGACCGATAGCTATAGCGGAACGTCCAGCCGCCATGTCGTCGTACTGGACCGACATGATGGGCGGGTACTGTGGCAGCGTGAGGCACAGATCGGGTTCCGGCACAACGCGATCATCAGCCACGACGGCACGTTATTCTTGATCGACGGCCTGTCGGAAAACGCCGTGAAGTACTTATCGCGTCGAGGCCAGGATGCCGATCAGCCATCGCTGGTGATAGCGCTGGACATCCAGACGGGCGAAGAACGTTGGAGCACCGACAGCAATGTCTTCGGTACGTTTCTGATCTACAGTGCCGAACACGATATTCTGGTCGAAGGGGGCAGCCAGGACCTGCGACGCCGACTGGGCGACGAACCCAGGAATATCACAGCGCGTCGCGGCAGCAATGGCGAGATCGTTTGGGAGATCGGCCGGTTCTTGCTTCCCGCGGCGATCCACGGTGACAAGCTGATCCCCGGTCGGCCAGGTAACGCCGTCTCGCTGCTGACCGGCGAGACGTGGACGCGTGAACAACCGCATACCGGCGACACCAATCCTTGGAGTTATGGACGCCGTTACGGATGCAATACGTTCAATGCCGGTCAGAACATGCTGCTCTATCGCAGCGGATACGCCAGTTTCTTCGACCTGGAGAACGACAGCGGCACCGGGAATCTAAGCGGCATCCGCGCGGGATGTACCCCCAACCTGATCCCGGCCGACGGTCTGGTCAACGCGTTGGACTATACCCGCAGTTGCACGTGCAGCTATGCTCAGCAGACCTCGTTGGCCCTGATCCATATGCCCGGGGATACGAACATCGAGTTCTGGACTCGATACGAGGCAGCTCCGCCGGATCCGGCTGGGCATGGTATCAACTTTGGTGCACCGGGTCGACGCGTCGCCGACGACGGTCGAATCTGGTACATCAGCGATGGCACCGATCGGCGGCATGCATCGGCGATCCGCGATGCGGGCGATTCCGTTCCCTGGGTGGTTGCGTCCGCTCGAGAAGCCAAAGACCGCGAGCGTATCGAGGTCTCGGATGTCGTGCAAGGCGAATACACCGTGCGGCTGCACTTCGCCGAATTGAATGGGTCCGTCGAGCCCGGACAGCGGGTGTTTGACATACGCATCAATGGCCAGCAGGTACTGGAAGGCTTCGATATCGCCGCAGCGGCCGAGGGCTGTTTCCGTGCGACGGTGAAAGAGTTTTCGGTCAACGTCAGCGACAAACTGGTCGTCGAGTTACAAAAGTCTGAAGATTCGGAACTCGGACCGATGATCAACGGGCTGGAACTGGTCGCCAACGAGCTGGCAGTTGTCGCTGCTGCAAATTGACGTTTTGGCGACATCCATCTCTTGACGTCCCTTCGATCGATGCTAGGCTGAGAAAAAGCTGCATCGATCGATCAAGAGAGGAAGGGTGTCGTGATGAGGATGGGGTTCTCGTTGACGTTCGGGTTGGTGTTCGGAATTGTGGGACTTGGTCTGGTGGCGCATGGCTCGCCGCCGGACCCGTCGACGACTGCCGCTCGGTTTCCGGTAGCAGAGCGGATCGCGGAAGCCGTCCGGGCCGATTGGATCGCCGCCGACCGCCAGTTCGCTCGAGTCGCTGATCCCGAGGGTCCTGATGCGGGAGTCACCACAGCCCAGGACGCAGCCGGAGCCGTTGATGGGGTCACCACCAGCCGTTTCGGCTTCCACACGGCCAGCAACGAAATCGATCCGTGGTGGCAGGTGGATTTAACAAGGAACGAATCGATCCAGCGTGTGGTGGTCTACAATCGCACCGACGGCAACACGGCCCCGCGGACCAGTCGGCTGAAGATTCTGGTTACCGACCAGGGGGCCGAGGAGTGTACGCCGCAAGATTTTCGCCAGGTCTACCAGCACGATGGTACCGTCTTCTTCGGCGCGGCGGAGAATGCGCCGCTGGAGGTCACGTTTGACCCGCCGATCGAAGGTCGAGTCGTCCGTTTGATGGTGCCTGGCCGTTGTTCGTTCGCATTGGTCGAGGTGCAGGTCTACGCGGCCGAGGATCCCGAGACGAACATCGCCTTGGGGCGAGCGGCAGATCAGAAGAGCGTTCATCCAACCGGGTCGCACCCGGGTACCGAAGGGCACCCGCTGCCTGCGTCGCTGGCTTCGACCCAGCCAGAGCAGGATGCTTTTTCGATGGATCATATCCAGGAGGTGCTCGACCGCGCCGCTCGTCTGGCCGCGCGACTGGACGGCCAAGCGGACCCGGTTCGGCTGGATCGGCTGAGACAGCAACTAGCATCCCTGCAGGATCGCGTCGCCGAGCCGGCCAAGAAGAATGATCTGCCCGAATCAGAGCGGCGCGAACTTTACCTGATCGCTCGCCAATTGCTTCGCCAGATCGCGTGGACCAACCCGCGATTGCTGGAGATCGATCGGTTGCTGTTCGTCAAACGCCATGATCCTGGGTACCACATTCCGGGAGCTTTGATCCACATGGTCCATCAGTGTTACGGTTTTGGCGCCAAGCCAGGTGGTGGCCTGTACGTGTTGGAGGATCCTTTCTCGGACCAGCCGACGCGTGTCGACCTGCTGGCCGGTACCGAGGTCGAGAACGGCCGACTGGCCGGCGGGCGGCTGGAACCGGGCGCCTTTTACCGACCCGAAGTTTCTTTCGACGGGCAGACGATCCTCTTTCTCTACACCCAGGCGTTGGGCGAAAAACCCGAGTGGTCACCGCGGGCGTGTTATCACATTTTCAGCGTCCGTGCCGACGGCAGCGGGTTGCGGCAGTTGACGGATGGGTCGTGGAACGATTTCGACCCGTGCTTCCTGCCGGACGGGCGAATCGCCTTTGTCTCCGAACGGCGAGGGGGCTATCTTCGCTGCGGAGGCTCCGCGCCGCGATGGCCTTCGCCCAATTTCACGTTGCATTCGATGGAGCCGGATGGCAGCGACATCATCACGCTCAGCTATCACGAGACGCAGGAATGGAACCCCAGCGTCGATCATGACGGCATGATTGTCTATACCCGTTGGGATTATGTCGACCGCGACACCAACGTGGCTCATCACAAGTGGCTTTGCTATCCCGATGGTCGGGACCCGCGCGCCTTGCACGGCAATTATCCCAGCCATCGCCGCCGCGATCGTCCCTGGATGGAGACGCAGATCCGCGCGATCCCGGGCTCGCACCGCTACATCGCGGTGGCCTCTGCGCACCATGGGCACGAATTCGGATCGCTGGTGCTGATCGACCCTCGAGTGGAAGACGACGGCGCCATGTCGCAACTGATTCGTTTGACCCCCGAGATCCCCTTCCCGGAATCCGAGGGCCGCCCCGCGTACGATTACATGATCTACGGTACGCCTTGGCCATTGAGCGAAGAAGACTATCTGGTCGTTTACGATCCGGACGCTGCGGGCCGTTTGGCTGCGGGCGACGATGCGACACAGAATCGGGGCAATTACAACCGAGGCATTTACTGGATCGATCGCGACGGTAACCGCGAACTGATCTACCGTGATCCGGAGATCTCCTGCTATGCCCCGATGCCGTTGCGACCGAGGCCCAAGCCGCCGGTCATCGCTCGAAGAACCTACCAGACGGCGCGGGATCTGCTGGCGGCCGGATCCGAGATTCCGCAGGCCACGATCGCCGTGATGAACGTCTACGACAGCCAGTTTGATTGGCCCCAGGGAACCGAGATCCAGGCCCTGCGGATCATCCACGTGCTGCCCAAGACCACCTCGCCGGCCAACCAACCGCGGATCGGTGCTGCCAACGGGGCGAACGCTCGATCCGTCTTGGGCACGGTGCCGGTCGAGGCGGATGGCAGTGCCTATTTCGAAGCGCCGGTAGGGAAATCCATCTATTTCCAGGCCTTGGACGCTCGGGGGATGGCCGTCCAGTCCATGCGTTCGTCGACCTATGTGCATCCTGGCGAGCAGCTTAACTGTCAGGGCTGCCACGAACGCAAGCACTCACCGCCTCCGCCTTCCTTGGCACCGGCGCCGCTGGCATTGCAGCGGCCGCCATCGTCGATCCGGCCGGAACCCGACGGCTCGCAGCCTTTCAGCTATGTGCGGCTGGTCCAACCGGTGCTGGATCGCCACTGCGTCGACTGCCATCGCACAGAAGGAGCACTCGATCTGAGCGGCACGATCGAGGGCAACCATGGATTCAGCCGCTCGTACAACAACCTGGCCAGCGAATTCGGCTTCTACTACGATTCCAATAATGGATCGTTGCATCGACCGGGCCGCGGCGGCGCCCGCACCGAACCCGGGCGCTTCGGCGCTCATGCGTCGCGGCTGATGGAGTACCTGGACGCCCGTCATCACGGCGTCGCGTTGGATGACGAAGACTATCGGCGGATCATTGTATGGCTGGACGCCAATTCGGATTTCCTGGGCGCTTACGAAGACGTGGAAGCTCAACGCCGCGGCGAAATCGTCTGGCCCACACTCGATTGATCAGGCAAGTCTATGGCGAGATGTGACACCGAATAGCAAGGCACTTGCAGCTCTCGAGTCTTGGGGACTTCCCATTCGCGCCGTTGATGCTCACTCCACGAGCGCTGGATCGTTTCGCACAAGCGCTGAATCTGTTCCCTTGTCGGAACATAGGGCTGATTGACGTGATGCTTGTCCATGACCGGTTCCTCCTGTTCGCATATCGTCCGGTGCGTAACGTTTGAGGCTGATGAACACGACCGGCTGTTCGAGCAGGCATGACGTCCGGACCTCCTGAGTCAGCAAGGACGATTTTGTTCTGGGAAATCCCACGGGAACTCACTGGACCTGCGTCGGGCGCAGCTTGACCGGCGACTGCTTCGCTGCTCAAATGATGGAAGACTGTCGCGGTGGCGTTGCCACTCGACAGATCGCGGCCCGTTCGCCGATTTCTCCTCGCAACCACCTGCTTGCTCAGAATGGACTGGCAGCCATGAAAACCAAACTTCTTTCCCGGATCGTTCGTCTTGCCTACCCGCATCCGGCTTGTTGGCTGTTACTAGCGGTCATCGCTGTTTCGACGTTGACGCCGTTGGTAATCCAGGCGCAGCCGCCCCGCGACCAGCGGCGTGAGCTGGTTGAGGGCTTGCTCCGGACTTTTCTTGAAGCCCAAATCGAAAGGAGCCTGCGGCCGGACCGGCCGCCGCCGCAGCAGCAGGCGATCCCGGCCGACTTGGTCAAGGCCCGCGAAGCGTTGTCCGAGTTCGCCAACGAGGCGAAGCGATTGTACGAAGTGCTCCAAGCCGAATCGGTCCGCAACGCGACTGCCCGCCAGTACCTTCCCGAGATGATGCGTGTGGCCTCGCAGGCCGGCGTGCTGGCCGAGAAGTCTTCTCGAATCTACGATGTGCAGTCGCTGGGGCGCGAATTTCGCGATGTGGATCGTCAGTGGCGTCTGCTCTCGTACCGGCTGGACCAGGCCGATGGGCTCAGCCGTCTGTGCGGACCCAGCGTCCAACGCCTGGACGGGTTCGCGGCAGCTTTGGGTCAGTTGTGCGGGATCCAACCGCAGACCGATTACCGCGAGTTGCTGCGGCAGACCGATGCGTTGAACTCCGATCTGCACCGGCTGGTGGACGACATCGAGATCGGCTTGGGGCGGACCCGAGACGCCCAAGTTCTGCAATTGCAGGGCCGCCGCCTCCAGCAGCAGGTCCGTCTGCTGGCCAACCTGATCGCTCAGCAAACGTCCCACACCGCCATCGTGGCCGAATTCCAGCGGTATCAGCAGCGATGGCAGCCCTTTGCTGCCAGCCTGTGGCCGCTGGGGCAACGCAATCTGGAACGTACCTTGCGGAATCTCGAAGAAACCGACCGTCAGATCCACGAACTGCTCTGGCTGCCGGTGCCCATCAACCGTCAGCATCTGCAGCATCTGACCGAGGTGTTGATGAATCGCGTCGACGAATTGCTGGACCGCGTTACCCTGCGCATGTTGATGGAGCTGCGCGGCGCGCCGAATGTACTGAATACCGCCGGCGCCTTCCACGGCGTGTGCGAGTATTTCGTTGCGGTCGTCGCGCAGCGCGGCACGCCGGCCGAGCTGCGCCAGGAGTACCAGTTCGTCGTCGATACCTGGCCTGCGTTTTCGGCCTGCTTCCGCACGGCCCGCGCCCCGGAAGTCCAGCACCTGCTGAAGGAGATCGAGCAAACATTCGTCGCCCTGCGGGACGCGTTGCGGATCGCCCCCGAGTTCGACCACCGCCTGGCCGTGCAGCGCGCCGCGCTGCTGGCTTATGCGGCCGAACGGCTAGCCGACGAGGTCCGCGACGGCGTGGGCAAGGAAAGACGCTACCCGGCTCCGTGGCGTACCGGGTTCGTGCAAGCCAGCAGCGCGTTCCGCCAGGAAACGCAAGCCTTCAACGAAACGCTGACGCAACGGCCCACGGTCCACGAATTGGCCGACATGGCCAACCAACTCGCCCGCAGTTGGGTCCGCTTGCAGCGCGAGTATCTGCCGAACGTCGATGCCGCCCGCCAGGGTAACCTGGCCGAAATCGCCGACGAAATCACGCCCGTCCTGGTCGAACTGCAAGCCATGTTTTGACTGCGCACGTAGCGCAAGTTACCAGCTTGGCAAGTTGACGTCGAAGTCTGGGTGCACGAACAAGGCCTTCGATCGCCGGGACGGCGAGGTGCTGGCCACGCGGGATATCTTCGGAGCATGGTTGCGGTGGCCGGTGCCGGTGGTGTGAGGCGAATGGTCAAATCAGAGCTGGCCGGTGCGATACCAGTTGACGGCGATGGTGCCCCGAAAACTGCTTGTCGACGGCTGGGCTGCCGGGAAACGTTGACGACTCGGGTTGTCAGTCGCATCTTTTCGCTTGTTCGTACACACGACAAATGGAAACGTTCGGGTCGACTCACTTCTCCAGCCGCGTTCTCCAGCCTCGCCCCAGAAGGATGGATTATCCGAACGGACTTTGCGATCGACCATTTGGCGTTCGGGAGCGGACATGGCTGTCTGGCCTTTCGTTGGACTGGGATGAATCGAATCACCATCTGCTTAACAATTCCGTTCGATTATCGCCGTTGGGCACAACGTCGCCAACCGGTGATCATTACTCGCGGCAGTCAGACGCTGCGTAACGGTTGCGCACCCGACATGTCTCCGGCAATCAGGCACGGAGGAAGAACCCGAGTCGGGCAGGATCTGGACCAAGTCCCGTTGTCTTGGCCGGCAGCGATTCGTGTTTTCCGATCACGAGGGAACCACCGGGCAGCAGTCGTTCCGAAAGGGCAGCCAGCACCTGTCGTTGCAATGGCTCGTCAAAATATGTGAATACCAGATTGCGGCACAGAATCAGCGCGAACGATTCGGCGGGAGTATCCACGCGGATATCTGCCTGCCGGAACCGCACCAGGCCGCGGAACTGCTCGGCAAGCTGGTACTCGCCGTTACTACAGACAAACGCACTCTGCTTCCAGTTGGCCGGAACGTCCTTCAAACTGCTGGCCGGATAACGGGCTCGCTTGGCACGCTGCAGCATGGTCTCGTCGGCGTCGGAGGTCAGCACATGAAGCGTCTGTTCCGGGAACTGCGGCTGTACGTGGTGCATCCAGATCAGCGCGACAGAGTACGGTTACTCGCCGGACGCACAGCCGGCCGACCAGACGCTCAGCCGGTTCTCCCCGCGCCGCTGTACTGCGCGAGCCAGATCGGGCAAAACGCTGTCGCGCAAATGATCGAACACGTCGCGGTCCCGATAGAATCGCGAGATCGAGATCCGCGGGCAGGCGTCCAGCACCGTCCATTCGGCAGGGGCTTCCGCAAGGCACTGGCGATCCGTAAGCAAGATTCCTTGGGCGGCTGACGATGAAATACACATGGTGGTTCGGATCTCCTACCGCCATTATTCCTGGCTGTGGGCAGACACGCCAGCGCCGCCGCAAAAAGCCGATGGCGCCGTTACCATGGACGGGTGCCAGCCGATGCCGCATAATCCGATGCACTCGGCACATCCAGCATCCGCACGTTCGTCAACCTGATGGAGGAAGACGAGACGAACTACGCCGGCGAGCCGTTCGTGCCGTACCAGGACTTGGCCCGGCAACTCTGCCCGGACGCAAGCTGTTGCCGCCATGCCATCCGCGACCTGTCCGCACCGACGCCCGAACTGATGACCACCATCCTGGACGCTGATGGAGATTAGGCAGCAAGATCGAGAGCGACGCCAACGGATGTCACCGGAATCACCCGAGCAGCAGCGGTTCGTGAAGGGATGGCACCTTCTCCGTAACTTGTGTCATGCGTTCGTCTGTTGGATTGGTCTTGGACATATTTACAGCCACAGTATTTCAGGGGATATAGCACCCCATTCCTAGCTGTATTTTGGGAGTCTGGCAATAGCGATTGCCTGAGGCAGTGGTCAGCCGAATGACGATTATCGCCGTATCACAACCGATCCGCCACGCTCCGGCCTGTCAAGTAGCGGCTATGGGTATGCCCGCATCCCGGCTTTCAGGGCACCCTCAACTGTGCCGTCGACCAATTCCCCGCCCGGGAACCAACATTCTTCCGGGTCGTACTGATCGGAGCTGTATTTGTAGATCGCGAACTCCCATTTGTTCATGTCGCCGGTGTACGCCAGGCGACAGATCGGCCCCGGGCCACTTCCGTCATCTCTGTCAAGATAGACGTGTTTGCCACGGAAGCGGGCACTGTAGGCCATATCACTACGACTCAAGTCCTTCCCGTTGAAGCGATCCACGATATCTTGGACCGCTTGCTTCACTTTGGCAGGTACGGTTTTCGACGCCATCGTCGTCCCTTCCAATTGTTTACAGAAACACCTGGGTTCAGCGAACGATGAGAAGGCGCATGATTGGTCCACGCTGATAATCGCTCCGCCGCACTCCATCGCTTTGCCGTCAGACGGCAATACTGTACCACATTGCCCAACGCGATAGAATCGACCTGAGAGCGTGCGAGATAATCGATGGGGAGTCGGTCGGGGTTAGGGATGGAGTCTTTGGATGTGAGGGACAGTCGAGAGCGGAGTCGCGTGTGTCGGGCTGTGATGAGGCTTGTGGTCAGGGCGAGGTGAGTAGGTCATTCCAGTCGTGAGCCGATGGGCGTAGGCGGCGGACGGTGGGGTGGAGGGCGAGCATTCGGG
>SKVE01000725.1 GCA_007129635.1 Planctomycetaceae bacterium | reverse complement strand
TAAACTACGGGTCCCTCTTTGATCAAACCTTTTATTGTCGCAATCCGATCCAGTGGTGAAGCATAGGGAATGCTCGTTGCCTCGACAACTTGAGGTTCGATAATTTGTAGTTCAACGGTCTCCGGTTCGACGTTCTGCGGTTCAACGTTCTGCGGTTCAACGTTCTGCGGTTCAACGTTCTGCGGTTGGATGGTCTGCGGTTGCACGGTCTGCGTTTGAAGTGCTTCTGCGTCATCTACAGCTAGAGGAAGCATTCGATGGTGATCGAACGGATCGCGAAGTTGGACACCTTCGCTTCTCAGAATTCGCTGAACCGTAGAAGGGCAGACACCAAGTCGGGCTCCAATCTTGTAGGTGCTCATCCCCTCGTGATAGCAGTGGACGATTCCGGCAGCGAGCGTGGCATTCGATTTAGGCTTTCGCCCAACTTGCTCCGCAACCAAGCCAGCGATGCCCTCTTTCCGCAGGCTACTCCGCCAACGGGAAAACGTTCGCGAAGAGAGTTCGAACGCGGCGCAGACTTCCGACACCTTGGCAATCCCAGCCTCGACTAACTGGACGGCGCAGAACCGATGAAGTGTCGGATCGCGCAGCGAATAGCAGTGGAAAGCCGTTTGATCGACAAACACCGCTCGATTTCCATTGACATCCTGGAACCAAGCCCGGCGATTAACGGCGACAGCTCCCTGGGGCAAGCCCAGGTTTTCAAACAAGGCGATCTGTTTCTGCGACATCCGTGCCTCTCGATGGGGAGAAAACGACGAAAACTCCAGCCATCAATGAGACGCATGTCGTCGGCAAGAATTCCCGAAATTCTCAGGAAATTTCGGGGGGAATGTCAGGTTATCTGGTCTCGGAGATCCCGAGCCACGTGGGGATGTCGGTCTCGGAGATCCCGAGCCACGTGGGGATGTCGGTCTCGGAGATCCCGAGCCACGTGGGTGGTTTCGGCGCGTACTCCGTTCCCGTGGGTGAACACCGAACACACCACTCGCTCAGTTTAAGCTGGCGTTGCACGCATGAGGTCAACGGGGTCGGGAGTCGTTTTCGGTCATAGATCGACCGCATGGAAAGCGGCTTATCCGATAACGACTCCCGACCCCTTCCGTGTATTTCATCAAAAAATACCTGGCCGGGCGCTTACGACGGATGCTGGTGAACCTAGCCGCTACAATAAGGCACTTGGATGAGAGACTGCCTTCGCACGGTCTGCATCCCGGCCCGTGCGATCTTCCTGCTAACCGAGGAGCCATGGACGATGAACAGCCGCCAACTGCAGAAGCTGGGCGTTCCCGGCGATTGCGTCAAGAGTGCCATCACGGCCATCCAAAATGTCACCAGAACGGGCGGGCTGAAAGGAAAACAAATCAAGCTGGCGATCCAAAAAGTGCTGGACAATCCGCAGGACTTTATCGCGGATGAATACTTTGGCGCCTTTGCCAAGGACGTGATCGAGGATCGTCGCTTCGAACGGCCCGAACCGATTTCCTACCGGACCTGGGGCACCGATATCGATCACGCCTCCCATGCCCAGATGCAGCAAGCGTGCAAGGTACCGATGGCCGTCAGCGGGGCGTTGATGCCCGATGCTCATGTCGGCTACGGATTGCCCATCGGCGGCGTGCTGGGCTTGCAAAACGCCGTGATCCCGTATGCCGTGGGTGTGGATATCGCGTGCCGGATGAAGCTATCGGTCGTGGATTTGCCCCTATCGACTCTGGAGGACGATTTTCCTCGGTACAAACAGGCCATCGAAGAGGGAACTCGGTTCGGGGTCGGGTCGGCGTACAAGAAACGACAGAACCACCCGGTCATGGATCAAGACTGGACGATATCCAGGATCACCCGCGAAAAGAAGGATCTGGCCTGGTCCCAGTTGGGAACCTCGGGTTCCGGGAATCATTTCGTGGATATCGGCATTTTGAGCGTGCCGCAGCGCGACGAGGATCTGGGACTGGATGCCGGTCGGTATGTGGCCATCATGAGCCACAGTGGCAGCCGTGGCCCGGGGGCTTCGGTGTGTCAGACGTACAGCAACATCGCTCGGGCCAAGCTGCCCGCCAAGTACGCCGATCTGGCCTATCTGGCTTGGTTGTCCCTGGACAGCGAAGCGGGGCAGGAGTACTGGGCGGCGATGAATCTGATGGGCGACTATGCGGCGGCGAACCACGAGGTGATTCATCGCCGAGTCACCCAACTGCTGGGCGCCCAGGTTCTGGCCGGAGTGGAAAACCACCACAATTTCGCCTGGAAAGAAGTCCACGGCGACCAGGAGCTGATCGTCCATCGCAAAGGAGCGACCCCGGCGGGCCAAGGGGTTCTGGGCGTGATCCCCGGCTCGATGGCCTCGCCAGCCTTTGTGATCCGTGGTCGAGGCAATCCGGACAGCTTGCACTCGGCGTCGCATGGGGCCGGGCGACGGATGTCACGTCGCCAAGCCAAGGACACGTTCCGCTGGAAGGCCGTCCAACAAGACCTTCGCGCGAAAGGAATCCGAGTGCTGTCGGCCGGCGCGGATGAAGTGCCCGGCGTGTACAAGGATATCGAACAGGTGATCGGCCAGCAGGCGGATCTGGTCGAGATCCTTGCCCGGTTCGACCCCAAGATCGTCAAAATGTGCGGCGACGGCAGCAAGGCCGAGGATTGAGACCCGGCAACTTTCTCAGGCACTAACCGTTGCTGCCAAGTGGTCGCTTTTCTGCACAGAATGGCAGAGGGCGGATTTTCCGGCAAAGAGGTAGCCAAGTCGGTAGCTTTCGGTTACATTACTCCGTTGGTACGCTGCGTTTATGGCGCGGGCATTCTCCGAGGTGCAAACGGTTTCGGGTCTGGGTTACGGGACGAAGTCCGGTCGGATGTGGTGCACGCGCGAGTTGGCAAGGCCCATTTCTTTTCGAGGAGCATACGATGCGCGGTTCGATCCGGTTAGGGTGTAGCGTGGTGCTGTCAGTGGCTGGGCTCATGGTTTTCGGGGGTCGCGTCGGAGCGGAGCCAACGCCCGTGAATTGGGCTCCGCAAGCCCAGGTGTCGGCCAGCAGCCAATTCAGCGACGCGTATCGTCCCGAAAACGCGATCAGCGGCAACTACCCCAGCGCCTTTCAGCAAACGGCCGACTGGGCGGTTCGCGGAACGCAGCAAGGCCATTTTACGCTGCGGTGGGACTCGCCTGTCGAAGCGGCGCAGATCGTCTATTACGCTCGGATGACCAGCCCATTGCTGGAGTGTTTTAAGGACTACCGCGTCTATTTGAACGACCAGCAGCAGCCAGTGGTGACCGGCACGCTGCAGCATCGTCGCGGTCCGCAATTGATCAGCTTCCCGGCTGAGTCGGTCACTCAGATTCGCATCGAGTTCCTGTCGTCGCACCCCGATTCGCCCAACCCGGGCGCGGCCGAGATCGCCGTGTACGACCAAGCATTGACCGAAAAACAATTGGCCCAGTTGCGAATTCCGCCGGAAGAGCGGACCCCCCAAGCTCGGGCTTTGCGTCAGGAACTGCTGAGCGGCCAGTTCGGGTTCCGGGATCTGTTGCTGGTCAAGCGGCGGCCGTTGGACATCTCGCATGTCTACGTGTACCACGTCGAGGGATTTCGGCCGGGTGGGGGCCTGTATCGCTTCACACCGACCGAGGATGGTGGCGAACTACAGCAGATTTTTGACGCTGGCGAGGGCATGATAACCACGGCCGATTTGTCGCATGATGGCCAGCGGGTCGTCTTTGCCTGGCGGCGAGGCGGGCATGTCGCTTCGAACCCGGTCGCTCATATCGAAGACATCTCGCGTTACCCGGAGGAAGAACACAACTACCACATCT
>SKVE01000990.1 GCA_007129635.1 Planctomycetaceae bacterium | reverse complement strand
TGCCAAAACGGTAGACTACCGTTTTGCGGCCGGAACCTTTGGAGGGCTGCATTATGCCGACGTTGCTCGGCGAACTGGATGCAACCTTGCGCGCGATGGTTCAAGTCCAACGATTGACAGGGATGCGACCACAAGAAGTATGCTTACTGACGCCCAAACAGATAGATCGGACGGGGGAAATCTGGCTCTACCGACCAGCGCGTCCAGCTCCAAAAAAATTGGATACAGATGAACGGAAGGCGTGGGAAAAGGCACACCGCTGGGCACCAAACCAACTACGGCACGCTGCCGGGACGGAGATCAGGGCGAAATACGGACTGGAGGCTGCACAGGTCATACTGGGCCACTCCAAGGCCAGCACGACGGAGATCTACGCTGAACGCGATCTGCGACTGGCGGTTCAGGTGGCTCGGTAGGTTGGCTAAAATCAGCGATGTGGGGCAGGTGTCTGCCCCTCCTCTGCTCAAATATCGAGCTTACATCATGGATGTTCTTCGAAGGCAGAAAACGCGAGGCCAAACGGGAATGGTGAAAAAACGGAAGAAGTCAAAACTGCCAGTGAACCTGGATCATACCGGCATCTATCGCGATGTCGACGGCGAGCCGATCTCAGGTCGAGGGCACATGCATTCATGCTGGGACAAAATCATGGGAACCTGGTACTACCAGACGGACGGCAACGAGATCGGCCCCGTCAGCGACGAGGACTTGGAAGCTGTTGCTGCCAGCGGAGTCATTGGTCCCGAGGCCCTGGTTTGCCGTACATCCGACCAAGTATGGCAAAGGGCCGGGTGCCTTCCATCGCTGCAGTTTTCGCCATCCCCTAGCACAGGCAGCCAAGAGCCGCCCCACCTACATTCGCCAACGCCCGATCGATTCACACCGCCGCCATTGCCCGGGGTCGAATCTACTGGGGAACAGGTACCGCATAGCAGTCCGGCGGCACCCACGGATCAGGCAGAATCAGGAAATTGGCGTCTGCGTAGACAGGCGTCCTGCCAGAAATGGTGTGACCGTGGGCGGCCTGTCTTGGTGGCTGCTTGGGCGGAAATCAAAGCCATCGCGATCACAACATGCGGGCATGCTCGGCATCTGTCAGTCCTCGGATCGCTGACGCTGCCGCGGCGGTACCGACTGTGGCAGTTGCGTCGTCAGGCTGCTGATGCCAGTGCGGTGAATCGTGAAGTTGGCGAACTGGATCAGAAGATGCAACAGGCCAGGACTGATTGCCAACGGGGGCCACACGGATCAAATCCAGAAGAATGGACCCGCATCGGGCTTGGGTACTGTGCGTTGATGCTGGTGGCAGTCATCGGGCTGCTAGGGCCGTCAAGCGGATGCAATCGCTCGTCGTCGTCGCAGCCGGCGTCTGCCGAGATGGCAAGCGATTCCCCGCGTGCGGCGTCGGATCAAGTCGCTCCGACAGGGGGTATCAATCCGGCACCGCCGTCGGCCGTGGCCCCCTTCGACGCGGCGGCAGCGCAAGGTCATCAGCAAGCCTGGGCCGGGCACTTGGGTGTACCAGTGAAGGTGACCAATAGCATCGGAATGAAACTGGTGTTGATCCCTGCTGGTGAGTTCATGATGGGTTCGCCACGGGAAGAAATCGACGGATTGATTCGGGAGTTTTCGTTCCTGAAAGACATTCTGGAAGCGGAACAGCCGCAGCACCGGGTACGGATCACGAAGCCGTATTACCTGGGGATGTACGAGGTGACTCAGGCGGAGTACGAGCGGGTGATGGGGACGAATCCGAGTGCGTTCTCGCGAAGCGGTTCCAGCGGTGCCAAGGTATCCGGACAGGACACGAGCCGTTTTCCCGTGGAGCGAGTGTCATGGGAAGAGGCGGTGGAGTTTTGCCGAAAGCTTTCAGCGTTGCCGGAGGAGCGGGCAGCGGGTCGGGTGTATCGTTTGCCGACGGAGGCGGAATGGGAATTTGCCTGTCGAGCGGGCACGACGACGCCATTTCATTTCGGTTCGCAGTTGAATGGTCGCGAGGCGAACTGCGAAGGGAACTACCCATACGGTACGACGACGAAGGGTCCGTACTTGGAGCGTCCGACGACGGTGGGTTCTTTCGCGTCGAACGGATTCGGCCTGTTTGACATGCACGGGAATGTGTGGGAGTGGTGCTCGGATTGGTACGACAGCGGGTACTATGCGAACTCGCCGACAGACGATCCCACCGGAGCTACGGCGGGCTCGTACCGCGTGTACCGCGGCGGCAGTTGGGACGACTACGCGAGGCACAGCCGTTCGGCGGACCGGTCCGGGGTCGCGCCGGCCTACCGGGGCGGCGACGTCGGGTTCCGCCTGGCCTTCAGTTCGGTGGATCAGTCCGGTCAATAAATCAGTCCAGCAGTCAGGCCAGCAAACGGTAGCGTAGCCATCAGCGTAGGCAGAAATGCTTATCGAGCGTAGCCCAGAAGCATTTCATGCCGGAGCGGATGGCGGAGCGGCCCACGTGGTCCGGCATCTCCGAGGCCGGTGTGGGGAAAACCTGTAGCCGGCGCAGCCGGCGTGGGGTATGGGGCGAAGCTCCAGCAAAATCAAAAAGCGGTTCTGATGTTAAAATAGGCAAGGGTCACTCAAGAAGCGAACCCACAGCCGGCGGCCTTTTTGACGGGTGCCTTGGGTGTGTGTAGAATGACTTGCTGCTATAACATGCTCCGGACGAGGGGACGAAGATGTATACGGTCGACTTTCCTGACCAACTCCAACAGAAGCTCGACGAGCGCGCCTTTGCCACGGGCTGCGATGTGGTCGACTTGATTCAGGTGGCTGTGATTGAGTTCGTGGGTCGCGATCCTTCGCCGGTTGGTCGCCGAATTCCCGATCCGCCGTTGCTTTCCACCGAAACGACAGCCCCCCTACGATCTTCCCCGGGGCGAGGCAACGTTTGTCACTCCCGATGTCGTCATCGACGGCCTAAGGCGAATTCCAGATTTGGTCGGTCTTGACGTATGATTTACGAGATCGCTGGCACCTCGGACTCGATCAATCAGGGTGATATCATCTCCCAGTGTCCGCTGATTTACTGGTTGATGAAGCGCCGCGCGACCGTTTCCCACGAGCGAGTTGTCGTTCTCACTCAGTCCTGTGACTTGGCAAACGACAAGACCACCAACGTGCAGATTGCCGTGGCCCACGAAGCCCGCCGGCTTGTCGAACTGGGGTTGCTCAAGTAGCAGACCATTCGCGATCAAGTCCGTCGCCATCGGGTTTTTGGCTGGTATTTTTTGCCGGCCGGACAAAACCAGCCCGAATCCATTGTGGATTTCCGCGATATTCACACGGTGCCTCGCGCACTGCTGCTCGAACAGATTTCGAAGGGCTATCGGTCGGTGACGATCAAATCGCCATATCGCGAGCACATGGCTCAGCACTTCGCAGTGACATCTTCCAGGATCGCGTTACCGGAACCCTACGAGACCCTGGACAATCGAGAGTAGGGAACACTAATCTACACTAATTACCACTAATAAGAGGTGTTTGAGCCGCGATTCCTGGCTCTTCATTACTGTTCATCAGCGCAGATTAGTGTTCCCCCGTCCCCTCCCGCCGGCGCCTGCGGCTGGCTGTTCAAACGGCTAGCTTTGAAGATCTCTCTCACAGAGGCACGGAGATCACAAAGAAAAAAGACATCGCACACGCTGTGTACTTCGTGCCTCCGTGAGAGTAATCTCTTACTAACAACAACGTCATTTCTTCCCTACGAGAAAGGAGCTTGTCATGAACGAGAACGAAATCGGAACGATCGTGGTGGACGAGGCGATTCACTTGCACAAGGCGCTGGGCCCGGGCCTGCTGGAGACGGT
>SKVE01000962.1 GCA_007129635.1 Planctomycetaceae bacterium | reverse complement strand
TCCGGGTGCGGATAATACGTCAGCGGCGCCGGCAGATCGATCGTCAAACTGGCCTGGACGGGTTGCTGCTCTTGCAGTCGGCGAGCCAGTCCGAGCCGCAGGTCGCCGTCCGTTGTAAGCTCCAAAGCCGGTTCGAACGTGAACACGGTCTCGCGGCCCTGGTTGTCGCGTAGCAGTAGTTGACGCATCTGCTGGCCCAATTCCCGGCGGCCTGGCGGCAAAGGCACCGCGACGCTGGTGCCGTCCGCATCCGTGACGACCGCCTGGCCTTGGCGGAACGAACGTTCCTCTGGGTTCAGCCCGACGATCAGCATGGTCAAATCGGTATCACGATCACTGGTGATCCGTGTCTGCATGGTCAACTGCCGAGGCCCCGTTTGGGCAGTGCGGGTACCGATCTGCACCTTGGCCCCCGACGCAGCGATCGTCGTATTGCTGACCGCCAGCCCGACCTCATCCTCCGCATTCATCTCGCCTCGAAAGCTCTGCCACGCCCAATCGGGCCCCCAACCGGCGAACCCCAATTCCAGGTACTCTTGACCGTCCAGCATGAACACGGTGCTCTGGGCATCCGCTGGAAATACCAGGGCGTTCTCGGCCGCTGATACTCGGGGCATCGACATTGCCAGGACCACGACCGCCAGCAAAATCTTTCTCGCTTGTTTCAACGATGGATTCATGACCGAAGCCTCCTTTTCTCGCAAGTTTGGGCAGGATTCAGCGACCAGTCAACGGGGGAAGATGGCCAGGCCGCCCCTGTCTCGTCGTTTCCTGGCTTCGACGGCGAACATTCCGCAATGACCGACTCCCGCCCCAGGAGCCTTGGCGGCGTGATAGAATCCCACCGACAGTCACCCGGTTGTTCCCCGCTGGCCCACCGGATATCCTGGTCCGTTTGGCGTTGCAGTTTGGGTGCGGTAGTCATCGACCGGATGGTGGAACACATGGATCTAAAAAACACCAAGACAATCATACTGAACGAAGGGGATGCCGACGCGAAACGCGAGGAGATTCGGCAGTACTTCCATGCCACATACAGCCTGGAGGAACAACTTTACGAGACCTTGGCTTCGGAAGCCGCGTTCTACCAGCGGCCGGAACCGTTGCGGCATCCGTTGATTTTTTACCTCGGCCACACCGCCGTATTCTACATCAACAAGCTGATCGTTGCCGGGATCGTTCGCGACAGGATCCTTCCGGAGTTCGAGTCGATGTTCGCGGTCGGTGTGGACGAGATGTCTTGGGATGATTTGAACCCAGCCCATTACGATTGGCCGACGGTGGCGGACCTCAAGGCGTATCGCGACAATGTGCGGGCAACCGTCGATCGAATCATCCAGACCACGCCTTTGAAGATGCCCATCGATTGGGACCATCCGTTCTGGGTGATTATGATGGGCATCGAGCATCAACGGATCCACCTCGAGACGTCATCCGTCATCATCCGGCGTCTGCCGATCGAGATGGTGCGGCAACTCCCGTTTTGGAGTATCTGCCCGCTGTCGGGCCAGGCTCCGACGAACGAACTGGTGCCGGTCGCCGGAGGCCGGGTCGTCTTGGGCAAATCGAAAGACCACGCGTTGTACGGTTGGGACAACGAGTATGGCGTTCAAAAGAACGATGTCGCCGACTTCGCGGCCAGCCGTTATTTGGTCTCGAACCGGGAATTCCTTGGGTTCGTCGAAGATGGCGGGTACGAACAGGAACCCGTCTGGACGCCCGAGGGCTGGAGATGGGTGAATTATTCGCAGGCCCGGCATCCGCTGTTTTGGATCGACGCGCCCGACGGCTATCGTTTCCGGACGATGGCTCAGATCATCGACATGCCTTGGGATTGGCCTGTCGAGGTGAATTATTTGGAGGCCAAGGCTTACTGCAACTGGTTGGCGAACAGAACGGGCAAGCCGATCCGGTTACCGACCGAGGCCGAGTGGTATCGGCTGCGGGATCTGCACGATATCCCGGACCAACCGTATTGGCAACAAGCGCCGGGCAACATCAATCTGGAGCATTGGGCTTCGTCGTGTCCGGTGAACCAATTTTCGTTCGGAGAATTCTTCGACCTGATCGGCAACGTCTGGCAATGGACGGAGACGCCCATCGTGGGGTTTGATGGCTTTCAAGTGCACCCCTACTACGACGATTTCTCGACGCCCACGTTTGATACGCAGCACAATCTGATCAAGGGCGGTTCCTGGATTTCGACGGGCAACGAAGCGACCCGCGACTCGCGTTACGCGTTTCGCCGCCACTTCTTCCAGCACGCGGGGTTGCGATACGTCCAGTCCGACCAGCGGGTGGTCGTGCCCGACGCGATGTACGAAACCGACTCGGCCGTGTCGCAGTACTGCGAATTCCAATACGGCCCCTCCTACTTTGAAGTACCAAATTTTGCGGTGCGATGTGCTGCGATCTGCCGTCGCTACACCCGCGAGCGTCCTGGCCGTCGAGCTTTGGACTTGGGCTGCGCCGTGGGGCGGGCCACGTTCGAACTGGCGAAGGAATTCGAGTCTGTCACCGGGATCGACTTTTCAGCCCGCTTCATCCGAGTCGCCTTGCAACTGAAAGAAAAGGGCGTCTTGCACTATGAACGGATCGAGGAGGGGGACATCGTTTCCTACCATGAAGCCCGCTTGTCCGACGGGGACCTGGACTCGGTGGCCGATCGCGTCGAGTTCTTTCAGGGCGACGCATCGAACCTCAAGCCCCAATTCACTGACTATGACTTGATTCTGGCCGCCAATCTGATCGATCGACTGCTCGATCCTCGACGATTCTTGGAAACGATCCACCAGCGGCTGAATCCGGGCGGTGTTCTCGTCATCACCTCGCCCTATACTTGGTTGGAGGAGTTCACGAAGAAGGAAGCTTGGCTCGGCGGTTTTCGGCAAGCGGGCGAGCCGTATTGGACCATCGACGCATTGCGCGATGTGTTGGGCCGCCACTTCCGGATGCTGGATGAGCCGCAGGATTTGGAATTCGTGATCCGTGAGACTCGGCGGAAATATCAACATACAGTGGCTGAAGTGACCGTCTGGGAGCGAAAGTGATCGAATCGAAGGAACCAAGCTACCTCGACCGTTGGCGCGGCGCGCTGTGGGGCATGTTTGTCGGCGACGCGCTGGCTATGCCCGTCCATTGGTATTACGATGTCGCGGCACTCCAGCGGGATTTTGGCGTCGTCCGTGACTTTCAGGGTCCGAAGGAGTTTCATCCGAATTCGATCATGTCGTTGGCCAACACGGGCAACGCGGGCCGTGGTTCGCAGGAAGGCGAGGTGGTCGGCAGTGTCATCCTGCAGGGGAAGAAGCATCTCTGGGGTCGACACCATCGTCATTACCACGAGGGTCTGCAAGCGGGCGACAATACGCTGAACCTACTTTGCGTCCGCGTCCTTATGCGGTCGATCAACAAAATCGGGCGTTATGACGCGGATGATTTTCTGCGCGAGTATATCGCCTTGATGACGACGGCGGACAGCCATCGCGATACGTATGCCGAGTCTTATCATCGCGCTTTCTTTGCCAATTATTCGCGAGGGGTACCGCCGGATCAGTGTGCCGGCGCAGAGAACCACGACACCGCCTCGATCGGCGGGTTGGTCGGGTTGCCGCCGGTGATCATGGCGGCGGTGCGAGCGGGCGACGAGGGCGCGATTGACCGCACGTTGCTGCAACACCTGCGATTAACTCATCGGTCGGCGACGCTGGAGCGATATGCCTTGGTGCTGGGCCAACTGCTGCCTCGGCTGCTGCAAGATCCGCAGCCGCAGATCGAGCCTCTGGTCTACCAGGCTGCCGAGTCGCTTGGTTTTCCCGTG
>SKVE01000766.1 GCA_007129635.1 Planctomycetaceae bacterium | reverse complement strand
ACTGGTCCGTCATCTAAGAATCACGTCGCCAATCCAGGTAAGCACCGAGCGATCTATCACAGTTCGCTTCACGAACGTTTCCCGAATGTCTCGTTTCACGAAGATCTGGAACCGTTGTTCGAAATCGAAAACGGCTACCATTTCAACGATCCGCGAACGGTGGCAGCATGAGCAAACAAGACGACCTTCCTACCACCAACCCATCGCCAATCAACCAGTTCTTTGACAGGAAACTGGTGATCAGTCTTACACGTCGCCCAGACCGTTTTCGGAAGATGGAGCGACGTTTGCAAGCCGTCGGGATCTCGGCCAAACGTGGCTGTTCAAGACGTCGAAGCGTCGGATATCGGTTCGGCGAAACACGCAGGCAGTGCCAGTCTGACGCGACGCTGGCGAAGATTCCGCTGGCGAACTGAGGACTACGTCTTTTGATGTTGCCTCGAGGTGTTGACGATCCATGCTCTGTCCAAAGGTCATGGCGTCACTTCCCCGAGCACTCTTGGACTGGCTCCGATAGTGATGGGGCGGACTGCGTCGAGCATTCCGAGGTGGAGCAACCCTCGGAAGAACATCGACCGGTCCATCGCAGACGATGTCGCGCGAAGATCAAGTAGCTCCAGTCGAGCATGTGCGATACCAATGGTAGACGGCTGACCGACACCAGCGTGCCCCAACCGACCGCTGTGTACATGCGGCGAAAGACTTCCACGCCCGTCAACCAAGTTCCATCAGGCAGACGACCATGGATCTGGGCCATCAAGGCGTCTTGCGTCTTGCCAACCTCAGCCGCCTGAAAATCAGGAGCACTGATGTCCGTCATCCGCAGCTTGTCGCGACGATCCCAACGACGCAACATATCGATCTCGCGGCGGCACAGCGGACAATCGCCGTCATAAAAGATCTCGATATCAAACGGTAAAGAATTTGGTTGAATCATGAACTGACTCCCAGGGCGATTTGACGATCCGTTGTTATCTTAGCCGTATGGCAAGATGCTCGCGACCCTAGGATTGTCGGCTGCCAGGTCTTTCGAAACCAAGCACACAATACACCTCGATATTCCATCGCCGCCATCCAGCCAACAGTTTAAGGTTTCGGATCGACCGGAAATTGGAATCGGTAAACACCTCCCTCTAGCTCCAAAGCATCCGGTTGGCCGGTCCTTTCCAGTCGGTGCAAATCGGGCGATTCGCTCCATGGCTGTCCCCCCAGGCTGACCTGATCCAGCGAACGGACCGGCAACAACAATTCGGCGGTGGTGTTGGCGGGCAGGGTCAGTTGCAATTCGGCCGAATCCTCCGACCGCTGCCAACGCATCTGTACCGGTCCCCGAATGGTCGGCACCCGAGCATCGAAAAAGTCCAAATCGGCCGGTTGCGGAGCGATCACCATGCGCCGATAGCCGGGCTCCAGCGGTCGGACACCGACCAAGCGGCGCCCGACGGCAGCCGCCGGGCCCGTCGCCCAGGCATGATTCCAGTCCTGGTTGGGCTTGTAACGCTGGTCCCAGGCCTCCATGGTCATGGTGGCTCCTTGTTGGATCATGTTGTGCCAACTGCGAGTTCCCCGCGAATCGATCAACTCGATGGCAGCCTGGGGGCGACCGTACTTGAACAAGACTTCCAGCAGATGGTGAGCTGCGTAGACGCTGCCGGCCATCCCCCGGGATTGCACCCAATCCAGGATCGGTCCCTGATTCGCTTCTGGTACTAGGCCGAACGCCAGCGGAAACAGATTGGCGTGCAGCGAGCTGTGATCGACGGCTTCGCCATCCCGGTACCGCCCGGATTCGGCGTCGAAGAACACCTGCTGGTAACGATCCGATACACGCTGAGCCCGTTGCTGCCACCGCCGCGCGTCATCGGGGCGATCCAAGGCCAACGCGATCTTGTGCATCAGCACCAAAGCCCGGTAATGGAACGCATTGGCCACCGCATCCACCGCAGTGATCTGGTGCCCGTCTCGCTCTCCCGGCGGCCAATCGATGACGGTGCGCAGCGATTGCGTCAGATTCAAAGCGGCCAGTAACTCGGGAGTCTCCCGTGAAGCGTCGATCAATCCGTCCTCGCGAGCCAGATCGATCAAAGTCTTGACGACCAGCCGGTCATAACAGGCCTGCAACGATCGCGCATCGCCGGTGTGCAGGTAGTCTTCCCAGGCGATCATGACCGAATGCATTTGCCATTCCAGCGGCCATGTGGGCCGCTGCAACAGATATTCGTGGGTATGCCGAGCAAGAGCGTACGATCGGTCGACATTATAATGAGCCAGTTGATTGATGTAGGCGTCACCCTCGTACGGTTTTCGTTCTCGTTCGCCATCGACATAAACGCCCAGGAAGCTGGTGGCCTGGAGCGTGTAGCGACACAATTCCCAGATCTGATCCAAACCGGGCCGCGACGATTGAAATCGGGCGGCCTGTTCGTCGAACGGCACCGCCCACCATCTTCGCCGGACCATGTCCGGCCGGAACCCAGCGACAGCATCTTCCACCACCGCATAACGGAACGGGATCACCTGGCCGACCTCAGACGGCGGGCTGAAAAATCCGTCCTTCATCCAGCCGGGGGGCGTCCAGGTCAGGCCAGGCTGGTGCCAGCGTTGCTCGGCTTCCAGCTTCACCGGATGACGCTGATAGCGAACCGATCCTGGCGGGGACGGATCCAACGTCGCAGGCGCGGCCAGCTTCTCTCCCAGACTGACAATCATCTGACCTTCGGGCGGCTGGGGCCAATCGATAATCAGATTGCCAAACGCAGCGCGACCAAAGTCGAAGAACCAGGCATTGGTCCCGATCGCGATCACTTCGACAGGCTCTTGAAGGTGCTGGACCAGGGTCGGGCGATTGGTAAAGTCGACGTTGGACCAATCGTCGCTGGCCAGCTCGTAATTCGCTGCCACTCGGTCAGCCGTGTGGAACGTCTGCGGTTCGGACCAAGAACTGGGGCGCCCCGCGGCGTCCCAGGTCATGACCTGCCACCGATAGGAGGACTGGGGCGCCAACGGGGAACCGCCGTATGGCACTGCGACCGATCGCGAATCCTCCACCTTTCCCGAATCCCAAACCGTTCGTTCCTTGTCCGATGAGTGCACCACCACCCGCCAAGCCGATTGTCGAGTGCCCGGGCGGCCTCCGTTGACCAGCCAGCCGAATCGAGGCTCGGCACGATCGATCTGCGTCTGCTGCGGATGACGCAGCAATTCGATCATCAAACCACTCGGCGGCTGAGGAGCACCGGGATCCTCGGCCGCACCCAGCAGGTTGCCTAACAGCATCAGCCCGCAAAGCCCTAGTCGATCTAACGTCATTGCCTACGCCCTCCGTTTTCGAAATCCGCAACAGGTTGCCGAGGTGTTATTTCCCAGTCCCCGCCAGTGTAAAAGGCTCGGTACATTCCTTCAAGTCGGAAGGGTTTCGCAGCGGTGCGTGCGACGCATATTGGCGACGTGCCCGCAGGGTTTCACGGATCGTCATACGGTGTCCAACGGCGAAACGAATCCGCGAGAAGCAACGTGATCCGCCGAAAAAAATCTTGTTTCGCGTTACCGCGCTGGCATGTTTGCCTGTGTCGCGAAGGAAACCAAAACCAAAGAGATGCGATTCGAAAAGGGAGGGCAATCATGCAAACTCCACCGGGCTTCCGCTCGGGAGCGACCCACGGCCGATAGCCGATCGTCGCTCCGCTGGATCAGACATTCGTCAAAGTTGAAACGGTGATTTTGCCTGGAATGAACTCTTTCCAACCAAGGAGGATTCAGCTCGGTCGATTCCCTCGCAGTGGCAAAGATGTGAAACGGGTCGCCAGATAAGGTCCTAAGCTGTT
>SKVE01000072.1 GCA_007129635.1 Planctomycetaceae bacterium | reverse complement strand
GAAAGCGCGTTGGAGATGCCTCGTTTGGTAATCACCCGGATTTCTCGGCGGCCGGGTTTCGCGTCAGGATCCACCGTGATCTCGGCGAAGACCAATTCGGCTTGGGATCGAACGGCGGGAAAGCGATCGTCTTCGGCAAACACTCTTTGAATCCGTTCGATCAGGTTTTGCCGGGCGATTTCGTTTTCCGACTCGGCCGGTTCCTCACTCGCTTCTGCTTCTTCTGGCGTCGAAGCTTCGGGTTGCTCCAGTTCCGCATGGCATTCGCTGCAGACGGTAGCGTCCAGCGGGTTCAGGACGCCACACGCATCGCACAGCAGACCCTCCACTTCGTCTATTTCCGCCGGCGGGCCGATGGCCTCGGGGAATTCGAACCAAGCCATCCTGGCGGCCATCGCGTCGTCCACGGTCGATCCATCCTTTTGCAATTCGTTCAATTGCTGTCGGAGCAACGCGAGTTCCTGATTGTTCATGACCCGGTAGTAGTCGACCAGTCGAACGGAGACCCCCTCGCCGCTGACAATCACATCGGAAGGATGGACAAGCCCTTGTCCACCCAACCGGATCGGAAAGGTGGTGCCCTGCTGGCCGCCGGCTGGATAGACGAATCCGATGTGCTGGTTCTGCGCCCAGGCACCGTTTGCAACAGCCACGCAAAGGGCCGTCCCGAGAATGGCGAATCGAAGCTTGTCCATAGTGTGCTCCCTCTCGTTCAGATAATCTCTTCCAACAGCCCGGATGAATGCATGCCTTCTTCGTTTTCTGCATCCAGCACGTAGGCGTCCAAACCCCAAGGATGGGGAAGTTTGGCGGAGGCGTCGATGCCAGCCAGCAGATAGAAGGTGCCCATCAGGTCCACCGGATAGACGGGCCTTTCGACGACCTTTTCCCCTTTTTCGTCAGTTGCACCGACCACTTGGCCGCCCTTGAATCCGCCGCCGGCGACCAGCACAGTCAGAGCGTGCGCGTAGTGATGGCGGCCTCCGTTCCAGGGCGGTGCCCAATCGATTTTGGGAGTTCTGCCGAACTCGCCACAACACCAGACCAGGGTGCTGTCCAGCAGATCCTTCTCGTTCAGATCCGCCAGCAGCGTTGCCAGTCCCTGGTCCAACATCGGGCACTGCCGTCGCATCGTTGGGAAGTGGTTCCCGTGCGTGTCCCAACCGCCGGGGAAGCTGATGGTGATGTAGGGCACGCCTGCTTCCACCATTCGCCGCGCCGCCAAGCATTGTTGGCCAAAGGTATTGCGGCCGTACCGGTCTCTGAGTGCTGCGGGCTCGTTGTCCAGATTGAAGACTTCTCGGCCTCGGCCCAGGATCAACCCATAGGCGTTCTCTCTGGCCGCTTCGGCAGCTTCCATCTCGGGGACGTCGGCCATGCCGTAGCCCATCAGATTCACTTTGTCGACCAATTCACGGCGGGCTCGTTGCCGGTTATCGTCGATTCCCCGGTTGATGATTCCTTGAACCTCGAAACGTGCTGCGTTTGGATCGCCACCGGTGGCGAACGGTTTGTACGCGGGGCCCAGGAATCCCTCTTCGGAAAACCGCCCGGCCGCCTGGAGCATGACGATATAGGGCGGAACCAGCCCTTTGTATTCATCTCTTTTGAAGTACGTGAAGATGGCGCCCACACTGGGATAGGCCAGTCGTCCGCCTGGCCGATGGCCGGTTTGCATCAGGTAGGCCGCCCGCTCGTGTCCGAAAAAGCCATGGGTCATACCGCGGATCAAGGAGTACTTGTCCGCTTGTTTGGCCAGATGGGGGAACAGGAAGCCCAGTTGGATGCCATCGACATTGGTAGGGATGGCTCGGTCAAAATCGCCCATATAATCGTGACCCGACCCCGGTTTCGGATCCCAGGTATCGGTGTGGGACATCCCGCCCCACAAGAAGATCTGGATGACCGACTTGGTCTTCGGCTGGGTGATCTTGGCCTTGGCTGCCGAGTCCCGGGAGGCCTTCAGTTCGGCCGCCTTTTGCTCGGGCGTCTTTTCTGCTTCGTCAGCAGAAACGCTGGAACTCAAGCCGCCGGCCGCGATCATACCCGCCGCGCCCCATGCACCGCGACGCATGGCCTCGCGCCGCGACAGATGCGAAGGTTGGTTTGGTTGGTGCTGGCTACTCATGATACCCGTTCTCCTTTTCGTGCCGATTGCAATGGCGTACCCAATGTTCAAACCCGCTGTCCACCGGCACAGGGGCCGATGGGTTTCCCGTTGTTTTATTAGTGGCGTAAAAGAAACTCGGGACTGTTGATCAAAGCCCAGGCGAGATCGATCCAGACGTCCCGTCCCTTGGCGACACCGGTCTTGGCATGCTCCTCCACGGCCTGGACGTCGGCTTCCGAGGGAAACCGCGAGAGGATTGTCAGGTAAAGTCTTTCCACGATTTCTTCGGTACTGCCGCCCGAGGACAGCATTTCGCGTAGCCTGGGGCCGTTCTGCAGCTTGCTCTGGATGGTGGCCGAGTTCAGCATGTGCAACCACTGGGGTGTGGCGAGTTCGCTGACGCGTTCTCCTTGCATGCCCGTGTCGCGCCCCGAACGTCCGAACAAGGCCAGGAACGAACTGGTGATGCTGCCATCGGCCAGCGCCACCGCAGGCATGCTTTCGGGAATGTACGTGAACGGTTCCGGAACGGCGCTGGTGTACAGATCCGAACTGCCGGTGATGTCGTTCAACGCATCGATCAGCACCTCGGCCTCCAAACGCTGCAACGGATAACTGGCAAAGTGGATATCGGCTTCCGGGTGACCGGATCGCGGGATCGATGAAAACTGGTAGGTCGTCGAGGTGAAGATCAGACGCTTCAGGTGTTTCAGATCCCAGCCGCTGGAAACCAACTCCTCCGCCAGATAGTCCAGCAGTTCAGGGTTGCTCGGCGGATTGTCTTCCCGAAAGTCGTCGGGTTCGTGGACGATGCCGCGGCCCATCGCCCAGGCCCAAATGCGATTGGCGATGACGCGCGCGAACCAGGGATTCTCCGGACAGATCAGCCAATCCGCAAACACTTCGCGCGGATCGCGGTCGGGAGCAATGGTGACCTTCGTCCCGTCCGGAAAGACCGCAACCAACGGTTCGTTTTGGCCGATCGGTTGGTCCAATCCCTGCGGGATCTGATTGGTCGCCGCCACCGACTTGTCCACGGCGTCGATTCCCGGTGCGACACTGCCCGGCACAGCCACGGAGTCATACGGGTCCCAGAAGACGATCTCTTCTTTCCATTCGCTCGTGGGCTTGTAGCCAACTTGCGAGAAGAACACGGCCGTCCCATCGCTGAGGTCTTCCGGCCACAGGTGGATCCGTGATCCCATGAAAGCTAAGGCCACGGCCGCCGCGATTGCGTCTGGGGTTTCCTCTTGAACGGCACGATAGAAATTGACCGGTCCGACGCGATAATTGCTTCCGCTGGACGTGAGCAGCTCGCGAGCGAACTGGTCATAGGGCTTGTTCTGGGCGATCGATTCCCAAATCCAGCGGTGATAGGCTTGGGCTGCGTTGGGCCACAGCGTGACGGGGAACTCGGCCTTGATTCTCAGGATATCGCTCCACCGCATGGCCCAGTAATCGGCATGCTCGGACCGGTCCAGCAGACGATCGACCAGGGCGGCTCGTTTGCCCGGATCATCGTCTTCGAGGAATGCTCGGGCCTCTTCCGCAGGAGGCAACTTGCCGATCAAGTCCAAGTAAGCGCGTCGGAAGAACACCGCGTCGGAACAGAGGGCCGGCTGGATATCCAATTCGGCCAGTCTTGCCAGGACAATCTCGTCGATCCGGTTCGTCGGCGTCGGCGGGTCGGCGGTCTCCATGACCGTGGGCACCTGTCT
>SKVE01000654.1 GCA_007129635.1 Planctomycetaceae bacterium | reverse complement strand
TTGATGGATCGGGCCCGTTTTTCACGGACGGCGGACGTGAAATCCCGGACCGGTCAGCACGTAACGGACGAAACTTCACTCGGGAATGATCGATATCTCATGCGACGTTATCTGGGCTATGCCATCGTGATCGCCTGCTTGGGCATGATGGGGTGGGCGGTGTCATTTGGTACGCTGCCGCCCGCCGATTTTACTTTCTGTAATGGCGATGAAATCAAAACGATCGATCCGGCCATTTCGACGGGCCAACCGGAAGGTCGTATCATCTGGGCACTGTTCGAGGGGCTTTGCCGCTGGCACCCGGAGACGTTGGAGCCCATTCCGGGAGTGGCCCAGCGATGGGAAGTGTCGGAGGATAAATGTACCTATACGTTTTTCCTCCGCCCCGAAGCTCGCTGGTCCGATGATACGCCGATCACCGCCTTGGACTTTCACTATTCGCTGCGACGATTCCTGCACCCGGCAACCGCCGCCGAGTACGGCAAAGAACTCTGGTATGTCCAGAACGCTCGACGCTTCACCACTCGCGACGTTTCGGTCGGCGATCCGGTCGAGATCGAATTGCACCAGCAACCAGAGGGTTCGCTGCCATTCGCCGAAGGCAGCCTGTTGCGAGGGACGCTTACCCATGTCGACGACAACGCCGATGACCGACCGATCTTCACGGTCGAAATCGATGGCAGGACGCACCGTTTTCAACGAACCGACGAAGGCAGCACCACCGACGGTGTGACCGCGTGCCGCATGCTGACCTACGATTTCGATCACGTGGGCGTGCGGGTGGTCGATCGGCACACCCTGGAGATCCACCTGAACCATCCGGTACCTTATTTCGTGCAATTGATGGGCTTCTATCCTTTTTCGCCGGTCAATCGGCGGTGCGTGGAAACACACGGTTACCCGGCTTGGACACGGCCGGAGAACCTGGTCAGCAACGGAGCGTTTCGGCTGGAGTTTCGACGAGTTCGCGACCGCATCCGGCTGGTGAAATGCCCGACGTATTGGAATCGCGATCAGATCCAACTGGAAACCATCGACGCGTTGGCCGTCAAGTCGACCACGACCATGTTGAACCTGTACATGACCGGCAAAGTCGATTGGATCACCGCGGTGCCCACCGAGGTGGTGACGGACCTTCTGAAACGCGATGATTTCGAACCGGCCCCTTATCTGGCGATCTACTATTACTTGATCAATACCCAACGGCCGCCGCTGGACGATCCTCGAGTGCGTCGGGCGTTGGCGATGGCCGTCGATCGCCGCGAGATCGTCGAACGGGTGACCCGGTCGGGTCAGGTGCCTGCCTACAGCCTGGTCCCCGGTGAAATCAGCAAGTACGTCGACTATACGCCACCCGCATTCGGAACGTTCGATCCCGAACAGGCTCGCCGTTTGCTGGCCGAAGCAGGCTATCCGGACGGACGCGGGTGCCCGAGGATCGAAGTGCTGTACAACACGCACGAGAGCCATAAAGCGATCGCCGAAGTCGTCCAGGCTCAATGGAAAAGGCATTTGGGCATCGACGTGACCCTGAACAATCAGGAATGGGGCGCGTATCTGACCACGCGGCGCCAAGGCCGGTACATGGTCGCCCGTGCCGGATGGATCGGCGATTACATCGATCCCAACACGTTTTTGGACCTGTTCACCAGCGACAATCCCCAGAACCAGTCCGGCTGGTCCCACGACCAGTACGATCGCTTGATGAAAGCGGCGCAGGTCGAGCCGGATAATCAGCGACGGTTAGCGCTGTTTCATGAGGCCGAACGGATCCTGTTGGATGAACTGCCCATGATCCCGTTTTATGTGTACGTTTCCCAATCGATGGTCCGGCCGTGGGTCACGGGCTTCTATCACAACATCCAGGATGTGCATCCGCTGTGGGCCATGGGGATCGATCGACCGTTGCGCGAAAAGCTTCGCCCCGGCTCGGGCAGGGTACGCATCGAGGAGGCACGGCGATGATCGCTTTCTTCCTGCGGCGTGCGTTGTGGCTGGTCCTGACCCTGTGGATCGTATTCACCGTCAGCTTCTTCTTGATGCGCTCGGTTCCCGGAGGTCCGTTCAGCCAGGAACGTGAATTGGAACCACAGATCGCCGAGCTGATCCAGGAGCGATATCGGCTGGACGATCCGCTGTGGCAGCAGTATCTGCGAGAGCTGACGGCGGCGTTGCGCGGCGATTTGGGCTACTCGTACCGCAAGCCTGATTTCTCGAACGCCGAGATCATCTCGCAGGGACTGCCCGTCTCCGCCTCGCTGGGGATCGTGGCCCTGGCGTTTGCCGTCATCTTAGGTTTGCCGGCGGGGATCATTTCGGCGGTGCGGCGAGGCACTTTGGTCGATACCGGTTTGATGCTGGCGGCTACGGTGGGGATCGCGCTGCCGAATTTTATCATCGCCAGCGTGCTGATCATCCTGCTGGTCTTCCTGGTGCCCGTGTTTCCTGCCGGCGGTTGGGGGTCGCTGAACCAGTTGATCCTGCCCGCGTTTTGTTTGGGCGCCCCCTACGCGGCCTTTATCGCGCGACTGACTCGGACCGGCATGCTGGACGTCCTATCACAAGACTATATCCGCACGGCCTATGCCAAGGGACTGACCGACCGCGTCGTGATCTTGCGCCACGCGCTGCGCCTGGCGATGGTGCCCGTCGTCTCGTTCCTGGGTCCCGCCATCGCGGGTATCCTGACCGGATCGCTGGTGATCGAGCAGATCTTTGCCATCCCCGGGCTGGGCGCTCACTTCGTCGAAGCCGCGTTGATGAGCGACTATACGCTGGCCATGGCGGTGGTACTGCTGTACACCGTGCTGTTGTACACGATGAACTTCATCGTCGACCTGTCGTACTCGCTGATCGACCCTCGAGTCCAATTGGAATAGCTGGTCAAAGAAGGAGCTGAGCCTGCTAGACGGCAACATCCACGGCCAGCAGGTAACCGGAAACCCCAACCGAGAGTGAACCAAACCGGCAACGTCACCAAGGGAGAGCCAAGCTGAACGGAAAATCAGAGACGATCGAATCGGTCAGTCCCCAGCAGGGTATGTCGCTGGCCAAGGAGGCTTGGCGGCGTTTGCGCAAGAGCTGGACGGCCACGCTGGCGCTGTGGACACTGGTCGTGCTGGCCGCGCTGGCCGTATTGACGCCGTTGCTGCCGCTGCAACCGCCGCGACGCGTCGAAACGGATCGAGGTTTCGCGGCTCCCACGCTGGCCGGACCCGAAGTGCCGTTGCTGCTCAGCGACGCTTCGCCGGATGAGCGGACCGCCGCGTTGGCCGAGGGCTTCGGACGCTTGGACCCGGTCAGCGAGCTGATGCTTCGCACCCGCGCCCACGTGTTCGGCTCGTGGTCCATCCCGTCGATCTGTGGTACCGACAAGCTGGGCCGCGATGTCCTGTCCCGCCTGCTCTGGGGTGGCCGAGTTTCATTGACCGTGGGGCTGGTCGCCGCGCTGGTGTCGCTGGTGATCGGAGTCACCTATGGCGCCGTATCAGCCTATGCCGGGGGTTGGATCGACAACCTGATGATGCGTCTGGTCGACGTGATGTATTCGGTACCGTTTATCTTTGTCGTCATCTTCTTGATCACCATTTTGAATGCCGAGGGGATCAAGGAGGTCCTGGAACGCGATTACGGCGTCAACCGCATGGTGATCTTCTTCTTTCTGGTCGGGGCGATCTACTGGTTGACCATGGCGCGTGTGGTGCGAGGCCAGGTGCTTTCGTTGCGCAACGAACCGTTCGTCGAAGCGGCTCGAGCGCTGGGGGCAAGCCATGGCCGTATCCTGCGGCACCATATTATCCCCAATTTATGGAGCGTGGTGATCGTCTACCT
>SKVE01000921.1 GCA_007129635.1 Planctomycetaceae bacterium | reverse complement strand
TCCGCAACATGTACGCCTGGAACGTCATGCAGCCATCGGTGATCAGCGAGACGTTGTGGGATGAAACGTTCGAGGTCTACATCGACGATAAGCACGGCCTGGACCTGCAAGCCTACTTCGAGAACATCCACCCGGCGGCCCTGCAGGACATGACGGCCATCATGCTGGAAACGATCCGCAAAGGCATGTGGACCCCGTCGGACGACGTCGTCCAGCGACTGGCCGAATTGCACGCCGAATTGGTCGCCCGCCACGGCGCCGGCTGCTCGTACGAGACCTGCGGCAACGCCAAACTGCACGAATTCCTGGCCGCTGCGCTCAGCGCACCGGACTCCCAGGCCGCACGGGAGATCGCCGAGAGTTACCATGCCAGCCTGGCCGCGGTGCTGCAATCCGCCGAAGCGTTGCCCGAAGTCGAGGGCATGCAACTGGAGGAACGGCGCACTATCGCCGCGACGTTGCTCAGCGAGACCAGCCCGCTAGCCACCGCCCTGTTGGCCAGTCTGATCGTCGCCGCCACCGCCCTGCTGATCCTAACCGGCCTGTTCCGCCCATCACCGCTGGCCACGTAAAAGATGCCCAGCGAATGAAAAGATCCACGAATTGGAATTCAGGCATGCAATGGGCAGAAAGATGGATGGCAGAAAGATGAGGATCTTTCCATGCAGCCAGAACGTCCGCCAAACTGGGGCATCTTTCTGCGACCCATTTTTCTGCCAGATCACACCAAGGTGATGACGCGACGCTTCGCAACCTCGTTCCTGCGTCGATGTCCGCCACGATGAGTTTGCGAAAAGACCCCCGGCCCCTTTTTCAAGACCGGTCAAGTCCGTTGGGCGACGAACGCCATTGCCTATCAGCGGTGCCGGTTCCAGGCCACGGCCAGTGCAGCGGCCGGGATGGGGGCGAAAGGCGTGATGCCGAAGCCGATCCGGATCGCATGAGCAACCAAGGGCGGCCCTTTGACGGGGACCGCAAGGTACAGATAGACCAGCAGCACGAGAAAGCCGGTCAGGCAAGCGAACGCGGCGCGGACCGACACAAGCTTGCGGCGCCGAGCTGCAACAAAGGCGGCGGTCGTGGCCGCGAAACAGGCGGCCCCTACAAACGCCTCCAACGCTTCCAACACACCTGCGGGCAGGAGTTCCGACCCGTAGACGAAGCTCAACAACAACCCGCCGAAACCCAATCCGGCCCAGCACACAAACCTCTGCCGGCACAACGCCAGCGAAGCCCCCAAACCCACCATCATCCAACAACCGAGCACGTACATCGACGCGTCAAAGCCGTAAGCCCTGAAGAATGCACTGCCCCCGCTGCTCCAAGAAAACCGTAGGCTCGCCCAGTCGTACGGAACCCAAACGGCCAGCGTCGCCAAGTTGCCGACCAGCAAGATCACCGCCGCACTGGCGACCGCCGCCGCGGCACTTCGCAGGACGGCTGCTGATAAGTCGGCGTCCGGCACCGGGCGGGTTGCCGTAAACGGCTTCAAGTCGAAGCCGTTAACGCGGCTTCCCACGTACACGCCGACCAGCGGCGACGCAAGCAAGAACAGAAACGTGTACGACCTTAGAATGGACGAGACCACGGAGGGCGCCATATCCAGCAAGCCGAAGCAAACCCACAGCCCGGCCAGTATACCCGTCACGTACAACGGCACCCAGCGGCCCTTCGTCCGCCACTCGAACCAGAACAGAGCCGACGCGGTCGAGCGGAATCTTGTCCCGTCGCGTGGGCTCGCGCTCCGACGCGACGCCGTATCCACCGCCGCCCAACGCCGGATCAGCCAAGCCCATCCCCACGTTTCGCCCCGTCGCTGACGCGCCACGCCGTTGACCGCCAACAGGTACGACGAACCGACGACTCCCAGCCACACAACGATCCCCATCGCACCCACTTGGCGCCAATCCTCCCACAGCTCGACGTGTTCGAACAGAAAAGGAAGGCCTGCGGACAGCCAACCGGCGACCACCAGCGACGTGAATCCGGCAACGGCGAGCAGGCCGATGAGTCCGCGCGACGGGCCGATGCACCACAGCGCCGTTTGGTAGGCCAGGTAGGCCGCCACGGAACCAAGCGCCGGGACGATCAGCGGCCAGTTTGCGTGCAGCACGCCGTTGACAAACATCGCGGCACAGCAGTACACCCCGACCGTCGCCAGGGCACCGTTGGCCAACGACCACACCACGAGGACCGTCGTCGTCACGGGCAGCGTGTAATGCCGCCGCAGCGCGGTCCACGAAGCCAGGGCCAGGATCAGCGGCATCACAAGCACGAACGGAACCAGCGCCGGCCCCAAGTGGGCACCGACATCCGTCCAGCGGAAACCGGCAGAATAATGCATTCGCGACACCATCAGGATGCCGCCGGCGGCCAGCCCCAACAAGGTCGGCACAAACCAAAACATCCCGCGCCGCCAGTACTCCCACGTCAAAGCGTAACCGACCGAATGGCTCATCATGATTGGCTGCTCCCGGCCGCCCCTTGTCGGGTATAAGCCAAAAAGATCTCTTCCAGAGACGGTGCCCGTTCCTCGACGACCGCCGCACCGGCCTCGTCCGCAAGCTGCTTGCATGCCGTCCCGTGGCCGTTGCACAGGCACGTCCATTCGGCACCCTGGCCGGTCCATCCCAACGCACCCGGCCACCGCGGCGGCGCTGCCGGCGCCGTGGCGAAATGCATCGTCAGCGCACGGTGCCGGGCCAGCAGATCATCCAACGGCTCCTTCAGCAACAGCCGGCCGCGGTGCAGCATGGCCACGTGGTCGGCAACTCGCTGGACTTCGTGCAACAGGTGCGAGGACAGCAGGACCGTCCGGCCCTCGTCAGCCACCGTCCGCACAATAGCGGCCAGGATATCCAGCCGAGCTCCCGGATCCAGTCCGGAAGAAGGCTCGTCCAACAGCAACAGCTCGGGACGATGAGCCACGGCGACCAACAGCCCGGCCCGGGCTCGCTGGCCTCGCGACAGGGTCCGGACTTTCTGGCCGGTATCCAATTCGAACATCTCGAGCAATTCACGGGCCAAGCGGTCGTCCCAGCAGGGATAGAAGGCCCGCGTGTAGCTCATCAATTCGCCGACTCGCATCCATTCCGGCAGATCGCGGTCCTCGGACAGATAGCCAATCCGGCCCAGCACACCTGCGGGATCCCGCACCGGATCGCGGCCGAACACGGACACCTGGCCTTGCTCGGCCCGGTACAGCCCCAACAGATGTTTGATCAGCGTCGTCTTGCCGGCGCCGTTCTCGCCGACCAGCCCGAACACGGTGCCGCGGACCACGCTCAGCGTCACGTCCGCCAAGGCGACCGTGCCTCCGAATTTCCGCGACACGGCCTGGATCACGACGATCTCGTCTGTCATGCTTACTCCTCCAGTCTCAGGGGGTTGCCGTCAAGTCGTGTGGGCCTCAAAAACTCTCGCTCCGCCGCCGGATCATCTCGATCAATGCTTCCACGTCCACCTTCATCTGCCGGGCTTCGGTCAGCAGCACGTCGATCCGTTCGGTCAGCAGCCGCTGCTGTTCCCGGCGAGCCAGCGGCGATACGCCGTCGGCCACAAAAACCCCGGCTCCCTGCCGGCTGGTTACCAACCCGTCACCCTCCAGTTCGCGGTACGCACGGGCGACCGTATTGGGGTTGATCAGCAACTGTTCCGCCAGCTTCCGCACCGGCGGCAATTGCGCGCCGGCCGCCAACCGGCCCGACGACACCAAGTACTTGATCTGACGGACGACCTGGACATAGATCGGCACACCGTCCTGATCCGAAATGCGGAGCTGCATAGGACACCTGACCCCACGGGAAACTGTATCACTGTATTAACAGAATAATACAT
>SKVE01000587.1 GCA_007129635.1 Planctomycetaceae bacterium | reverse complement strand
GCTTCAACCGCGTCGGCTGCCTCTGTCGCGTCGGCTTCCGGCGTCGCTTCGGCTACGCTGGCGTCGGCAGGCTCGGTTATCGCCGGATCTTCCGCTTCGGCGGTCACCATCGATGGAGCAGCGTGCTGTTCATCCTCGGTCGAGTCCGTTGGCGGGTGCGGCGTTTGGTCCATCGTCTGGTCTGCCGGTGCTTCCGCCGCGGCCGTTGAGGGCTGTTCGGCAGCCGCGTCGGTCGCAGCGGGATCGGCGGCAGGTTGTTCGTGCTTGGCATGTTGCTCGTGCTGGTGATGGCTTTCCAGCAAGACGCCTCGCGCGAACTGAGCCATGGCGCCTTGAGCGATGGGAACGGCGGTCTTTTTGCCGGGGATCTTTGTCGCCAGTTCGGCGATCGTTCCGCCCAGGTTATCGACCACCCGTTTTGCTGTTTCGTAGCTCTCTGGGTGAATCCAGGTGGCGTCCAGCGGATTATCGCCGCCGACGATTTTCAGGAACCCGGCCGACTGGATAAACGCGGCTTCGCCGAACCCTGGCACCTGTTGGAACTGGTCACGTCTGCGGAAGGGGCCATGTTTCTGGCGGTACTCGTACAGGCGACGAGCGGTCAACTGGTTCAGGCCCGAGACATACCGCAGCAGCGCGGGGCTGGCTGTGTTGACATCGACACCGACAAAATTTACACACGATTCAACGACGGCATCCAGGGATTCCTGCAGATGCTTGGCTCGGACGTCGTGTTGGTACAAGCCGACACCGATGTTCGCCGGATTGATTTTTACCAGTTCCGAAAGCGGATCCTGCACGCGGCGGCCGATCGATACGGCACTGCGCAACACGGGGTCGAATCGCGGCAATTCCTCGCGTCCAATGGCGCTGGTCGAATAGACGCTGGCCCCGGCCTCGTTGACCACGATGTATTGGGTATCACGATGTTTCAATTCATTGGCGATGACATCGGCGATCAGTTTTTCCGTCTCGCGGCAAGCCGTTCCGTTTCCGATGGCGATGATCGGAATGTGATACATCTGGACCATTTCGACGATCTGCTGGCGTCCGCGCCGCACCACTTCTTCCTTACCGATCACATGCATGACGGTATGTCCCAGCACGTTACCAAATTCATCCAGCGCGGCCAGCTTACAGCCACTGCGGAATCCGGGATCGATGGCCAGAACGCGGCGGTTATGCACCGGCGGTTGCAGCAGCAGTTTGCGCAGGTTTCTGGCAAACACCTGGACCGCATGTAATTCGGCATACTCCGTCAATTCCCGGCGCACTTCCCGTTCCAGGCTGGGCAGGATCAAACGATGCAGCGCATCGCGCAATCGCACGCGCAGGAACTCGGCATGCGGATGATCGGGGGGTACCACGAATTGCTCTGCCTTTTTCGCCAAGGCATCCGTATCCACTTCGATCTTCACTCGAAGAATCTTCGAACGATCGCCGCGATTGATGGCCAGCAGACGATGAGGCGGAATTTTGCTGAGCGGCTCTTTGTAATCGAAATAGTCCTTGAAGGATTCGATTTTTTGTTCGCGTTTGCGTTTTTTCGACTCCTTCCGAGACTTGGCTGCCAGTCGTTTCACCGTCAACATGGCGGCCAGTTTCTTCTCGCGTCGCCGTGCTCGCTTGCTTGATTCCTTCGCCCCGTCGCTCGTTGCCGGGCTAACCCCACTCGGATCGGCAGTGGCTTGTTCGCTGGGGGGCGCGAACCCGATCTCTTCCCCTGTCGCTAAATCCTGCTCGGGTGCGGCGTCAGCGGTAGACGCAGCCTCTTCCGCCGATGCCGCCCCCTCGGCAGGTGCGGGCTCTTCGGCAGTTGCGGTGCCTTCGGCAGGCGGGGATTCTTCCACTGGGGCAGGACTCTCTTCCTGAGAAGGGGGTTCCGCCGACGTGTCGGCGGCCGGTGGAGCGGCCTCCTCGACCCCAGCGTCTTCGGAGGTCGTAGCGGTTGCCGTTGGCAGGGGGTCTTCGACGGGGGCAGCTTCTTCGACGAGGGCGGCGTCTTCCACCGCTGGGGCATCTTCGGCACTCGAAGCGTCTTGTGTTGCCGGCGCGGTCTGGGCCGGCGCGGTCTGGGCCGGCGCGGTCTGGGCCGGCGCGGTCTGGGCCGGCGCGGCGTCTTCCGCTGAGGCTACGTCGTCAGCAGTATCCCCCGGCGGAGCGTCTTCGACGTCTGCCGCGTCCTGGGACGACGCGTTCTTGGGCACGGCATCTTCCAGCGACGCATCATCCAGCGACGCATCTTCCAAGGCAAGGGGGTCCTCGTGATCGCCCTCCTCCTCGAAGGGGTCGGGACTGGTCTCTGCGGCATCTTCGATACGAGTGCTCACCAGCTTGCCTGAATTTCGAATAATTTTGCGCAGTTCGTCGCGCAGTTCGAGATTCTCGCTGTATCGTTCGGCGATCAGGTGGCCGGCGCCCTGCAGGACCTCTTCTACGGTGGCCAGCCCCTTTTCTGCCTCGACAAATTGGGCAGCTCGCCCGTTCAGATCGGCCGTTTCCGGAGCGGCGACCAGGATTTCCTGCGCCAGCGGCTCCAGGCCTCGGCCGCGCGCCAGATTGGCGAGCGTCTGTTTTTTGGGCTTGAATGGCAGGTACAGGTCTTCCAGTCGTCGGAGCGAATCAGCGGCCTCGATCGCCGCCGCCAGCTCGTCCGTCAGCTTGCCCTGAGCCTGCAGCGACTTGACGACTCGCTGTTTGCGATCGACCAGTGCCCGCCATTTCTGAACGGTCTGCTGCACCAGACGAATCTGCTCCTCGTCCAAACCGCCCGTCCGATCTTTTCGGTAGCGTGTAATGAACGGGACGGTGTTCCCATCGTCCAGTAGTTCAACCGTAGCTCGAACTTTTTCGACCGGCAGATGCACATCACGAGCCACCTGCGCCAGATCTATATTTTCCGTGGTTTCCATCATGGCCCCGACCGCGTGTCTAAGGGGACGCCTTACCAAAACGTCGAAGAATCGGAAATCTTCGTGGATTCGCGGTCAATTGTCAAGCAACCCGCCAGCGGCAAAGCCTGAATTCGGGTTCGGCAGAAGCTTGAAATCCAAACGAGTCGGCTTAAAATTCGTGGGTCTGACCACATATTGCCCCCAGTTCGCCTGGTGGGTTTTTTCTGCGGATTTAAGTTGAGTGGCAATGATGCAACGTTTTCCGACGGTGTTTGTAACAACATTTGCGTGCTTTTTCAGCGTCTTTCTCTTTCTGGACAACCAGACGAACAGCCAGGATTTCCAGGCCGATCGGTCCCTGATCGCGGCAGATATCGACCGTTCGCCTGTCGATTTGGTGATCAGTCCCTGCGGATCGTGGCTGGTCACTGTCAACCAAACCTCGGATTCGGTTTCTTTGGTCAGCCTGCTGGATGACCGGGTTCTGGATGAACAGCCGGTGGGGCGCCGACCGGTGGCCATCGCACAATCCACCGACGGCCGCCGATTGCTGGTCAGTTCGCGGGATTCGGGCGAATTGACTCGGTTCGACGTGGAAAATGGTAAGCTGAAGCGATCCGGGCATGTCCACGTGGGGTATCTTCCGTATGGCGTGGTGCTGAGTGCCGATGGTCGGACGGCCTATGCAGCGCTGTCGGCTCGGGACCAGATCGTCGCGGTGGATGTAGATTCGGGCCGGGTGACGGCCCAGATCGACACCGGACGTTGGCCGCGGTACCTGGTCCTGTCGCCCGACGGAACTCGGCTGGCCGTCGGTGTCAGCGGCGACTTGGGGATCTCGATGGTCGATACGGTGGAACGAAAGCTATTGTGGACCGAACGACTCGCGTCCTTGAACGTTGGTCATTTAGTTTTCTCTCCTGAGGGTAGCGAGGTCTATTTTCCTTGGATGATCTATCGTCGAACGCCCGTGACGCCCAGCAACATTCGCATGGGCTGGGTATTGGGGTCACGGATCGCCAGGATCGAAGCGGGTGACGATCCTGCGTGGCAGGCATTGACGCTGGATCCATCCGGCCGTGCCGTGGCCGACCCGCACGGGATCGCATTGACGCCGGACGCGACCCGCATGGTCGTCAGTGCCTCGGGGACAAAAGAGCTGCTGGTTTTTCGCCGCCAAGGCCTGCCCTTTCAAGACCATGCCCACCACGATTTGATCGATCGTGCGCTGCTGGCCGACAGCGACCGCTTCTTCCGCATCCCGCTAGGCGGCCGCCCGATGGCAGTCCGGTCGCTGCAAGATAATCGGCACGTGGTGGTGGCCAATTATCTGCGGAATTCGCTGCAGATCGTCGACCTGCAGTCGCGACAGGTCGCTCGGGAAATCTCTCTGGGCGGGCCGTCCGCGATTTCGTTAGCCCGGCGTGGCGAGGCGATCTTTTACGATGCGACTCGCAGCCTGGACCAATGGTACAGTTGCCACAGTTGTCATTACGAAGGCGGCACGAACGCCGTGACGATGAATACGCCCACCGACGGGTCGTCGCTGACCTCCAAAACCGTCCTGCCCCTGTATCGCTTGGATCGGACCGGGCCTTGGAATTGGCACGGCTGGCAGACGGATCTGCCTGAGACGATCGCCAAGTCGTTGACCTCGACCATGCAGGGTCCGGAACCCAGCCAGGACGATGTCCAGGCGATGATCGCCTATTTTTCTGAACTCCAGCCCCCGCCCAATCCGCATCAACCGTCCGAGCCGGAGATCGCCGCTGCTGTCGAACGAGGTCGAGAGATCTTTCACGGTAGCCGGGCGGGATGCGTCTCTTGTCACCATGGGCCTGAACTGACCGACGGCCAGATCCACGATGTGGGGACGGGCCGCCGTATGGATCGCCACAGCGGATACAATACGCCGTCATTGCGAAACGTCTATCATAAAACGCTGCTGCTGCACGACGGCCGCGCTCGGTCGTTGCACGAGGTATTGACGGGGGTCCACCGGCCCTCAAATGTGGCCGGCACCAGCGATTTGAGCGATGAAGACCTGGCAGATTTGATGGAGTACCTGAGAACGCTGTAACCGTCTTTCCCTGCCTGCCCGAGCGACGGGTCCGAGCACCCACAATGTTGGAAAAAACTCACACATCTTCTGACAGAACGCAGCAGGAGCTGGCGGGGCTAGCGCAGGTCGACTTCTTCAAGGGTGCATCGATCGCCCGGATGCCACAGCGGCAGACCACGGCGGATGCGCCGCGCCATGACTTCCAGTTTCTCCCTGGAGCCGGGGAGTGCTTCCGTCGCGTCGTACTTGTTCGCTTCGGATTCGGCCGGTTCGAAATCCCAAACGCCCAACAGAACCGCTTCCAGCACCGATTGAGGCACGGTGGTACTCCTCTTTTGCGAAGTGCAAGAACATCCCCTCTCAGGGCAACCGTGACGATTAGCTCGCGTCCCGCTGTCGGAAGGATGCTCCGAGTCGGAATCAGGCAGCAACCCGGATTATATCGTCGATCGGGCGATCGTGCTAGCATTTGGAAGGCGAATCGTGCCAGTCGCGATGCGGTGCTCCAGCATGCTGTCCATCAAGCAACCCAACACGATCGCCACGGCGGCACACGGGTTTCCATCTTGCTGGCATGAGGTTAAATTCCCTGGCAGTCGGTCGAAGAAACCAAGAGGAGACCCAACATGACCGGACGCTTTCCCACATCCGGTTCGCGTGGTTTGCGGGCCACGGGGCTAACCTGGCTCGTCATTCTGTTGCTCGCAGCATGGTACCTTGTCGTTCGCCCGATGGTGGTCGAGCCGGCTGCCGGCCCGCTGCCCTCCCCTGCGCCGTCGGCCGAATCGGCGGCGGATTCGGCCGAGCCTGGGCTGGGCCAATTGACCGATCAGGGCAACGGCCTCCTGCGTTCGACTGCCGGTTTGCTCTACGCGCCGGGCAGCCAGGAAGGCCATCGTTTGAAGCACGTGCTGCGGCACGACAACGACCAACCGTCGCGGCCCGGTCTGCACGGGGTCTTCGATGGCGACGCCGATGACCTGTTGGCCGTCATCGACGAAGCGTACCTGCTGGTCAAAGCGGGCGGTCGGCAGGTAAAATCCCGCCGGGAACGCCAGCGCATGGTGCATGACGTGGACTTGCGACGGCGAATCGGATTCGTCGGCGGCCGGGAAGGCCGGCGTCAAGGGAATCCGCCCGCCACACGCGTGCGTCTGGTGCTCGAAGACGATCGAGTCATCACGGCCTTTCCATTTTGACCGGTTTGCTCGATCGCTGCCAAAGGAGTTTTGTATTGTATTACGTGGGAACGTGCCGTTGTTGCGGACAGGGTCTATTGGGCATCCGCATCTGCTGCGAGGATGAAATCGGTCTGATCCTGTGCGAAGAATGCGAAGCCATCTGGTTGCATCCCACCTGCCCCGGTTCGCCGCTCTTCCCGCAACAACCCGACTCCGCCTGCCCCCGCTGCAACCGCCCCATCTGGCAACCGCCCGCCCACTGGGCAACGCAGGCCGAAGTCGACCGCTTGGATTGGAACGAATACGTACTGAGTGATTGGGAGAATGGATCGTAAGCCGTTTCGCAGCGCCCGGTGCGCATCGCATGTCCCATCTCGACGCGAGGGAATACCACACAGCGATTCTCGTGCCGAACAGTATTGGAACGGAGGTCTTTTCCTGAACAGCTCCGCAGTGCTGGTGGAAACGATCACCGACACCCTGGCAGGGAGAAGCGGTATTGCCGCGTAGGTTTGGGCGAGTCGACGGGCAGGGTGTAGGTCAATTCCCAGGAGGTGGTCTCCGGGTCATAGTCGGTTTGCCAGAAGTCGTTGCCGTGGACGGCTTGGGTCACGGGCCGCCAATCTTCGCCAGGGATGCGTTCTTCGAAAAGAGGCCGGCGGTAACCGTTCAGACCGGTGAAGGTCACGGGCACGTACCCGAGGCCGCCGGTCAGGCTGAATTCGGCCTGGTTCTGCGCCGTGGTGTGGATGCGGATGGCCGGGTGGAGATTCTCGAGGGTACCACGGGTCACCACCACGGTTCGGTCGTTGCCCAACGCTTCGCGGTGGACCATACGCCAAGTGTTCGCGTCCTGTTCGAGCGCAACGCGAAGATTTTCGTTGGGACCGTAATAGTCCGCAGCCGTCTGGGGGATGACCAGATGAACGATGGAGGCTTCCACAAAATCCCCCGGCAGCAGCCGGTTGATGCCCGGCGGCGGCAGCAGATCGATCGTCGAGGTGTCCTCGCCGCGGGCCCGCACGCCGCGTTCGGCGAACCAAGGGCGAGCATCCTGTCCGCCGAGTCGAGCTTTCCAAGAACGGACAACGAGTCCTCGGTTGGCCCAGGCGCCCTTACCGTCCGGCGAACGGGACTCGGCTCCGTGGAGCGAAACCCAGGGGATGCGTTCGGTGTGCTCGAACGGTTCGGTCCGGTAGCTGTCGCCGCCCCATTGGGTGGCCCATTCGCGCACCAAGCCCGTCTCGTTGCCCAACGCCATCCTGCGCTCGCCGGTGTAGCTGTACGTGTCGGCCCCGATCTGGAAAATGACGAAGCGGGAGAAGTCGGTCTGCTGCGTTACGTCGAGCCGCAGCCGGTAGACGCCGCGCACGATGTCGTCGGTCCGAGCGAGGCTGACGGTGGCCGAATGCTCGAGGCCGTCGCCCGTGCGGCCCGCATAGGTCACTTCGGTCAGGCAGGGACCGTGACGCTGGTAGGCGGTGCGCATCTGGACGTGCGGCAAACGCCGACCGCAGGAATCGAACAGGCGGAAGTAGTCGCCGCCGCCTACGTTGTGCGTCCAGTGCCACGGCTGGTCGGTATGCATCGAACGCACCAGCACCGGCCGCACGTCGAGAATGGCAGCCCGAGCCTGGACCTGGTCGGGTTCGTAACAAATGCTTTCGCCCCACGCGCCCAGCGCGCTTTGATCCCAGAGTTGATTGCTGCCCCAGCCGATCAAGCAGAGCTGCGCGTGCGATGCGGCGGGCACGCCACCCCAATGCCCGTAGACGATCGTCAGTTCCAGTTCGACTTCGGCTTGCGGCGGCAGACGCACCTGCGAAAAGCCGTGGAACCACGTTCCGGCGTACACGCCGCCTTCCGGCCGATGATGCCAGTTCTTGCTGAGTTGCACGGGGATGCCGGTCGGGTTGCCGTCCGGGTCGCGCAGCATGGCCGACATGCCCGTGATGGGCGCCCCGATGCGTTGCCGGATACCGCGCCCGGTCTTCTCAAACAACAACCGGGTGGGCTGCTCGCGGTCGGTCGGGTTCGATAGCCTGAGCCTCACACGCTCGATGGCGTCGTTGCGGTTGGCGGGTTCCTTGCCGGACGGCACCGTCGGCTCGATGCCGTCCAGGTCCACCCGATGCCAGCCGCGAGCGGCTTCATAAGTCACCTGCCGTTCCCCACCCGCGGGAAACTCATGGGCTGCGACGGTCACGGGATTCGGTTCCGCCATACGGAAGGCGACGGGGTCGAAGGCGAGGGCGATCTCATGCCAGTGCGGCGATTCCCAAGTCTCGTGTTCGGGCAAATTCCAACGCGGGTGCAGCGTACTCCCCTCGGCGCTCAGCCGGATTTCCATGGCTCCCGTTCGCCAAAGGGGGCCCGGTCGTTCTGTTGCGGCCCGCCCGTCGCGGCGGAAAGTCCATTCCCGGACGGGTTGGCGGTCGGGGGCGATGGTTTCCGGAGCCTGGAAACGCTGCCGTATTTCGGTGGGTTCGAGGACTCGGTCGTACAGGCGGATTTCATCCAAGGCACCGCGGAAATAGTAGCCGTCGCCGACATTGTCGGGGCGTCGGCCTATCACCAGATCGCCGCCGCCCGGTTGCCGAGTTCGTCCGACCGTCCGGCTTCCCACGGCGGCACCGTTCACGTAGAAGCGCAGGACTTCCCCATCATAGGTTGCGGCCAGATGGTGCCACTGCTCGGCGGTTAGGGGGCGGGTCCAGGCGACATGGAAGCAGTTTTCGCGGCCACCTCCGATATTCAACCAAACGCGGGGGATGCCGCCCGCGAGCATGATGCCGTAGTTGCCTTCGGTCCACTCGTTGCGGTTCTTGCCCACCAACCAAGCGTGCCCCGACGGCATGGATTCCGCAGCCAGGTAGGTCCAGAGTTCCAGGGTGAAGTGTCCCGGTTCGAGTTCGGGAGAGTGGGGTTCTTCAAGGTGGTTGGTGCCGTCGAATCCAAAGCCCCCGCCGACGCGGCCAAAAGCCGCTTCGCCTGCGGGAATAGGCAACTTGGCTGGCCGTGCGGCGAGGATCAGGGCCAGGCGGTCCGGCCAGGCAACCGTTTCGAAGCGGGTTTCGGCGGCAAGCCGGGTACCGTCCGCTGCCTGGAAAACCAGATCCGTCACGTCGGCACGTTGCACAAAACGACCCGACTCGACCAACCGCGGTCCGGTGAACTGCGTCCACTTGCCGCCCGCCGTGCCGCGGTAGGTCTTGCCGTCGACCGTGATACTCAGCTCCAGTTCAGCCGCAGGCAGCTTTCGCCACGCGCGGTTGTCGGCCCGCGCCGCCGCCAGGTAGCCGACACCGCCGGACACCGAGCCGAAATGCGGGATGCGGAGCGTGTCGGTATCGAATGCCAAGGCGTAATGGCCGGTCTGCACCACCCGCCGCCAAGGAGCCTCGGGCGTGTGCGCGGGAAATCCCTCGGCCCACCACATGTGCGTGTAGTCCTCGCTTCGCGGCATGAACGCGGATGGACGGTGCAAGTCGGCTTCCGCGCCAGGCAGCCTGCCCGGCAGTGCGCCCGGCAGTGCGAACAGCAGTGCGAACAGCAGCAGATTGGTCACGATCGACAGGTACTTCATCGTTGTTGTTCCTTCTATGCCGTCCTCGATTCTTGCACACGTCCGGACTACGTGCTGGGCCCGTTTTCTTTCAAGTGGGTCACATGTTTCGCTCGTCAGGGTTTCTGTTCGATGGCCGCTTGCCTCACCGGGATCGCAACGGTCGCCGTCATGCTCTGGAACAGATCGTCCCGGTCGCGGGTGATGGTCGCTAAATATCGGGTCACCTCCCGCCCCTCCGGCATGGTTTGAGGTACTCGCCACGAGTACTCGCAGATGCCGCCTCATCCGTACTCCATCGTCCCTTGATGTACCGTACCACCTGCCTCGTCTTGAATCACGAGCTTGAGGGGATTGGGCGGGGGATCGGTGCGGTAGTAGAGCGAAACCGTGTGCCTGGTCGCCGGGTCGGACATCGACACGCCGATTTCCAGTTTGCTCCCGGGCCGCGGTCCTTTCCAGTCCTTGGCTTCACTTTCGGTGTCGTCCGATTCGGTCGACCAAACATGCTCGATGGTGTAGGGACGCGGGCGCTCCTCGATGGCAGCGTACGCGGTGAGCTTCAGCGTTCCGGGAAGGCGATACGGCGTGGCAAGGCCTGGTTCGATCGTGAATTCACGCCCCGGCAGTGCGTACGGATCCCACGGCGCCTCGATGTCGAGGAACGTATTCCCGCCGTGAACGAGGCTCATTCGGTCGACTCCGTAATCACCGATCGGGAGAGGCTGCTTGCGATGGGGCAGACGGAACGAGGAAAACCGCGGGATGGGAGTCCATCCGTCGCTGACAATCGGGCGAGGAGCGTCGCCGAGCAGCCAGAGGCGGCAACGGGCAATCCGTAACGTCTGGCCACTGGCGGTCTCGGCCCGCAAGACGCCGGTCGGTCCCTGATACGGTCCGTCGCGGAGTTCACTTGCCTGGGCATCCAACGTGAATCCCCAAAACGCGCCTCGATCATATCTCCACTCCGCCGCCTGAAACCGACGAAAGGTCCCGCCGTCGCTGATGCTCCAGCTTCTGGACGACGGACCATCGAAACGACCGAATCGGGGAGCCAGGGGGAAGAGGACCACATCACGGGGTTCGCCCTGGCTTGTGATTCGCCCTTTGCGGTACGAGGTGGGAAGGAATCCTAGCCGCAGGCGGTCGGGTTCCGACTGGTCCTCGTAGTAGGTCACACTCAGGGAGGGAACTGCCTGGACGTCGGCGGGTAGCGGCTGGTCATCGGCGCGTCGGCAAACGCCGCGCGAAAGCATGACGGGCGGAAAGACCCGGACGAACCAGGCGAGTTGCGCAGCCGTGTTCTGGTCTTCGTGCGACCAGACGTCGGAGAGCTTGATGACGGGGTCGTCCGTCAGATCGCGATTGCGGTTCAAGTCGATAATCAACTCGGCAGCCTCTTCATAACGCTGCGATGGATCACACATCAGCAGGACGGAGTACGCCAAACCTGGGTCGTAGGGTTCGGCCGACGCGTCGCCGTGTCCGACATGCAAATCGACCCAAAACACTCCGGCGTGGAAGCGGCGGCCCGCCAGGTCCGGGAACACAAGTTCCTGAAAAATGTCGCGGCGGATTTGGACCAATTCCGGGGCGCCGTACATGTCCCGGGCGCCGTACCGCGTGTGCTCGAGATCGAACGCAGGTCGGTTTCCCTCCGACACCGATCCTTCCAGAAGGTACACGAAACGGCCGCCCGAATCAGGCGAGATGCTTCCGGGTGCCATTTGCGCCGCCGTGTACCAGTCGATTTCTTCCAAAGGGTACACGGTGGTTTCCCGAGAACGGGGCGGCCACCCATAACGCCAACCGGCAAGAACCAGGACCATCAGCAATGCCAAAACGACCCGCCAGTTGAGCCGGCCAGGCCACAGACGCCGTTCGCCTTGTCGGTCGATTTCCGCGGAATTCATGGCATCTCCTGTCAAGAAAGGCGACCCTTGGGTGCTGAGTCAAGATAACACGGCGCGCATCGGTAATGCAACCGAGGATACCATCATCTCGAGCGTCGACCGAAATCTTCCATTGACGGGCCGTCACTGCGGGCAGGCAAGATCGGTCAGTTGGATAAAGTCATAAGGGTTGCAATTTTGCCGCCTGGGGGTTCCAATTCCTGTTTGAGGACGCGGCCACGGCGCCGCACCGTCGACTGGCCACCAGTATGACCAACGCTTTACCACCCTTTTGCTTTTGGAGAATCCGATGCGCTGTTCGCTTTCTGGCCTTGTGCTATTCAGTCTCCTCGCTGCCAGCCAGTTGCAGGAGGGCCAGATGGTCCGAGTCAACGGCGAAACCGGGTCCGTTGAAATCCTGGACGGTTCTTGACCTGGGGGTTGCGGATTGCCGTGACGGTGTCCAGAATCGTCGGCTAGGATGTTTCATGTTGGGAATAGGCGGTTGCGGAGCCTGTTGAAAGCAAAGGAGATTCGATGCCAGGTATTCCTGTGTTGGCTGTCCAGGAGGATTGTATCGCCCGGGCGTGGGAGAATTCGCTGATCCGGTTGTACGAATCGGGATGCGAGATTGGCACTCAGTATGACAAACCGGGCGATCCGCCCAGCAAGGATGCGACGATGATCATCACCATCGAGCATCCGTTGGCCGAGCCGATGATTCATCGGGACATGCCGGGTGGTTTGGAAGATCTGCAAGAGTATGTCATGGAAGTCCTCGAGGGGATCAAGGACCACTGTGTTCGCGACCCGAACGATCCGCAGGACACTCGATGGGAGTACACCTACCACCAGCGGCTTTGCGCTTATGACCTGCCCAAGGACAGCCAGCGGTTCGATCAGATCGAGACGGTCTGCCGGCAGTTGGCCGAGACCGGATATACGCGTCGGGCTCAAGCGATCACCTGGAAAGTCTGGGAGGACGGTGGATGCTATGACCCGCCGTGCTTGCAGAGTTTGTGGTGGCGGATTACGGAGCACGCCGACCAGCGCTGGTTGAATTTGAACGTCCGGTTCCGCAGCAACGACGCCTACAAGGCCGCGCTGATGAACATCTTCGCCTTGGTCCAATTGCAGGTCCGGGTCGCTGCGCGGGTATCCGAGTTGACCAGCAGCGTGGTTCAGGTCGGCCGCTATTGCCATGTGGCGGACAGCTATCATATCTACGGATCGAACATCGAAGAGTTCCGAGCCCGGTTCTTGGGTGCGGTCCGGACGCGTGATTTCGCCGGCCGCACGCTCCGCTATGCGGATGTCAAGGACTACATGGACGAAGCTCGTCCCCTGATCCTAGCCAAAGCCCAGAGCATGGGAGCGGGTGGCAGCGAGCAAGACGATCCTGGCAGAATCGGCTAGTGCCGTCTTCGGTGAAGAGGCTGCGGCGTTGCTTCCGAACTCTTGAGCTTCGTCTGGTCCCGGCGTTGCGTAGGCGAGGTCTTTGGCTCGAATCTCCAGGCGGGCAGCGGGGTTCCGTTAGAGTCTTCGGGTGTAACATCTACGCGTCGTGCGCGCATCTTTTGGAGCGGTTAGGCGGCGGCACTGAGGCCATGATAGTAGAGGCGAACACAGCTTCCCAGAATTTGCTGGCCTCGAGTGGTGACCTGCCAACGACGAGTTCGCGGAACCTTCGCAATCAACCCTCGAACATGCAGTCGCTTCAGCAAGCGGCTCACGGCATTCGCCTGCCGACGCCGCTCTCGCGGGTCCTCGGTTGCCGCGAATAGCTGCTGACGGATGTTGCTATTGCGAAAGCCGTGCAGAAGATAGTCGCCCTGAAGAATCGCTCGAAAGACTGCCACATCCTCGCGGCGCGCAGGATTGAAGCCTGCATAACTTCGCTCGCCGACTACTTGCGGCCGAGCCAGCTTGTCCACTTGATGGTAAGCCGGAGCAGGGTCCGACACCGTGGACAAGGCTTCCAGATACCGCACGTTGGCCGACAGGGCCATCGCATGGTATTGGTACAAGTTCGCGATTCCCTTGTTCATAGGACACCACACCATCTGACGCGTGCCTTTCCGCTCTCGCAACCGCCGTACCTTGAATTCTCGGGGCTGATTGATCACCGTC
>SKVE01000849.1 GCA_007129635.1 Planctomycetaceae bacterium | reverse complement strand
TGACGATGGACAACCACGGCAACGTCTACCTGACCGGCAAGGGGGTGACCGTATTCGACAAGACGGGAAAGCAGATCCGACATATCGCCGTCCCCGAACGCTGGACGGCCAACATCTGCTTTGGTGGCCCGGATAAGGGCACGCTGTTCATCACCGCCAGCCAAGGACTGTATTCGCTCAAGATGCAAGTCCGTTGTGCCACCGCACCGTAAGAACCCCGGCGATGAAGGGGCGAAGCTTGGAATTAGGTGGGCATGGGGGGGCGTGCGATGACGGGTGATCAGCAGCAGCAAGACTGGTGCGACCAATGGGACCTTCGGCCGGGGGTGACGTATCTGAACCACGGATCATTCGGCCCGCCGCCTCGGCCGGTCCAGGCCCAGCGCCGGCAGTGGCAGCAGCAACTGGACAGCCAGCCCATGGACTTCTTCGATCGGCAGTTTGAATCTGCCCTGCAGGCCGCACGGCAACGACTGGCTGAATTTGTCGGTGCCGATCCGCAGGATTTGGTGTTCGTGGAAAATGCCACAGCGGCCATGAATGTGGTTGCCAACAGCCTGAGCCTGGAACACAACGATCAGGTGTTGTTGACCGACCACGAATATGGGGCCGTTCATCGGATCTGGCAACGAGCCACCTTGCGAGCCGGCGCGAGTGAGCCGGTGATCGCGGCGTTGCCGGATCGGATCGAGTCGGCCGATCAGTTGATCGACCGTCTGCTTGACGCGTTCACGCCTCGAACTCGCCTGCTGGTCATCAGCCACATCACGTCGCCCACGGCGATCACGATGCCCATCGAGACGATCGTGCGGCGGGCTCACCAACGCGGGGTGCTGGTCTGTGTCGACGGCCCTCATGCTCCCGCCCAGATTCCGCTGGATCTGAACGCATTGGGGGGCGACTTTTATTGCGCCAGTCTGCACAAGTGGTTAAGCGCTCCGTTTGGTAGCGGATTCTTGCACGTTCGCCGTGAGCACCAGTCGCGGATTACTCCAACGCAGATCAGTTGGGGACGACTGCTTCCACAGCGTCCGGAGTCGTGGAGCGACGAATTCATTTGGAGCGGAACCCGCGACCCCTCGGCGATGCTGGCCGTTCCGGCGGCCATCGACTTTCTGCAGGAAACAGGACTGGATGCCTTTCGAGAGCATGGATATCGCCTGGCGACCGAGGCGCGGAATCGGCTGGCAGAATGGACCGGGCTCACTCCGATCACGCCGGACGACCGCTGTTGGTACACCTGCATGGGGCACGCGCCGCTGCCTTCTGGCGATGCCAGCGGATTGCAGCGTGCCTTGTGGCAGCGTTATGCGATCGAGGTCCCCATCGTGTCCTGGAAGGACCGCTATTGGCTCCGCGTATCGTGCCATTTATACAACTGTCGCCAGGACATTGATCGTCTGTTCGACGCCTTGGTGCGCGAAATCCATGCGTGATCGAGGGCCTCTGGCCATGCAGTCCCGCAAGCGATATGCTTACCTGCCATGAACACGTATGACACCACCCCCGCCCCGGGCGATCGCCGCTGCTCTGCCACGCAACGAGTTGCCTCGCGAGCCGATCGCTGGCAGTTACGATCGATGGAATTGCGCTTTGCGACGGTTCCCCGTTTGATGGCGATCATCAACGTCACGCCTGACAGCTTTTCGGACGGCGGACGCTTCTTGGAGGCCAGTGCGGCCATCGAGCAGGGGTTGAAGCTGGTTGAGCAAGGCGCGGATATACTGGACATCGGTGGAGAAAGCAGCCGTCCCTACTCGACACCGATCAGCGAGAGTGAGGAACTGCGACGCGTGATGCCGGTCGTCCAGGCGTTGTGCGAGCAGACCCGGGTGCCGGTATCCATCGATACCTCGAAAGCCAAGGTAGCGGCCGAAGCGATCGCAGCCGGAGCCCAGATCATCAATGACGTTACCGGGTTGCAGGGCGATGCCGCGATGCCCGACTTGGCCGCCGAGACAGAAGTGGGGGTGTGCGTCATGCACATGCTGGGAACGCCTCAGACCATGCAAGACAATCCTCAGTATCGAGATGTTGTCCAGGATATCCACGATTACCTGCGGCAGCGGCGCGATCACTTGGTCCAGCAAGGTCTGAACGCTTCGCGAATCTGCCTAGATCCGGGGATTGGGTTCGGCAAAACGCACGAGCACAACCTGACCCTGTTGGCCCATTGCGGCCGCTACCATTCGCTAGGATGCCCCCTGATGATGGGTCACTCGCGTAAGGGGTTTATCGCTCGCGAACTGGGCGACAAGCAGGCGGATCGAACCGCAGCAACGATCGGTATCTCGCTGGCATTGGCTCGTCAGGGCATCCAGATCTTGCGAGTCCACGAGGTGTTGCCGATCAAGCAAGCGTTGCATCTGTTCGCCGTTTCCGGTGGTTTGGGTTAATGAGCTGCGGCAAAACGTAGGGTTTCTGATCGATTTCACAGTTTTTCTTGACTGCGCGACTTCCTGACCTACGTTTGTTCAGAGCCGGTCTGACGGGATGTTTGACGCTTCTTTCCAAGAACTTGCTCCTTTTCCCGTCAGTCCGGCCTTCTTCGCCATGCGTTCATTGACAGCATGCCTTGCCACCCGATAAAATCGCTGTTGACCGTTCCGGTTGGGCTTGAACTTTCGGTGCCCCTTCCTTGGCGAGGGCGGCTTGCCGGAACTCGAAAAATGGAATTCTGAACCATCGGGAGAATGAAGCATGAGTGCTAACGTAACCGAATTAACCGACGACACGTTCGACAGCGAAGTCAAGCAAGCCGCCGAGCCGGTGCTTGTGGACTTCTGGGCGCCCTGGTGCGGACCTTGTCGTCAGATCACGCCGATCATCGAAGAATTGGCTGCAGAGAACCAGGGTGCGGTCAAGATCGGCAAGGTCAACATCGACGAAAACCCCAAGTGCACTCAGGAGTATGGGATCAGCAGTATTCCGACTTTACTGGTTTTCAAGGGCGGCGAGGTAGCCAGTCGTTTTGTGGGTGCTCAGCCCAAATCGCGTCTGCAGGAAGCCTTGGACGCGGCCAAGTAGCGGATCTCGTCGTGGCACGACAGGCAGGTGATTCGATTCCGGAAACACGAATTCGCACGTCCGGTGATGACTCTGATTTCCGGGCGGATGGCGATTATGTTCTGTACTGGATGATCGCCAATCGCCGAACCGGCTGGAATTTTTCTCTGCAACGTGCTATCCAGTGGGCTCGGGATTTGAAAAAGCCGCTGGTCGTTTTCGAGGCGTTGCGTTGCGGCTATCGGTGGGCCAGCGACCGCCTGCACCAGTTTGTCATCCAGGGCATGTGGGAGAATCAACGTCGTTTGGATCGGGCTGGCGTTCTTTATTATCCCTACATCGAGCCGCAAGAAGGGGATGGCCGTGGTTTGCTGAACCAGTTGGCTCGGCGAGCCTGTGTGGTGATCAGCGACGATTTTCCCTGCTTCTTCCTGCCCAGGATGATCGCATCGGCTTCGCGGCAGATCCCTGTGCGTTTCGAGTTGCTTGACAGCAACGGCATCCTGCCATTACGTGCCGCCGACCGCGTTTTTGCTCGGGCCGTGGACTTTCGTCGTTTTCTGCAAAAGCACTTGCGACCGCATCTGGACCAGTTCCCCGATCCGGATCCTTTGAAGGGTCGCCGATTACCGAAGCTTCCCGAGTTGCCCAGCGAAGTGACTCGGCGATGGCCGCCCGCCAGGCTCCAGGAGCTTTTGGACGAGCCGTCCGCCCTGGCGGCCTTACCGATCGACCATTCCGTCACACCGTCGGCGATTGTTGGTGGTTCACGTCAGGCGGAGACCGTTCTGCAGACCTTTGTGGACCAGCGACTGGCTCGCTATTCGCAGGAGCG
>SKVE01000318.1 GCA_007129635.1 Planctomycetaceae bacterium | reverse complement strand
CCTGCTCGTCCAAACAAAACCAGTAGAGATAACCCGCGCGGCGTTCCAGCTTCTTTTCTGCCGTTGGCAGGATGTCACGATACAAAACACAGTATAATTGGCGGTCAGACAGATGGTCAGTGTAGGCCAAGGCGATTCGCTGCTCGTCCAATCGATGGATGGTTTCCCACAGCAACTGGTGGATCTCCAGATCGTCCAGCGTGGCAGGATCGGGAAGGCTCAACTCGGGGCTGAACCAATGGCTGATCGGAAGCACGGGGGCGTACTCCCAAGCCAGCATGGACTGCAGATAATCGTTTTCGGTGTTGGTCGTCATCCGTCCTGAATGCATCAGGTCGATGGACTCATCCAGGAACGGTTCGATCGCATCTCGCAGACGGGCATTCAGCATCAACTGTTCGACTTCGTCTGCACGTGTCGGTGATTGGCTGGGCATCAAGGCTGGATCTCCCAAGGCCGTTGGTCTCTTGTTAGCGTGAGCCGCTGGAAGCCACGCGACTTCCTTCGATCTTTACCGACCCAGCCCCTGCCCGCAATAGCACAAGTGCTGGAATTTGCCACGGATTCGCAGATCGCTGCTGACGGGCTGGGCAAAATCGCTACGATCGTCATGTCTTATCGGGTGTCTGCGGCGTCATACGAGGCCGCGTCTCGAAATCCAAGCGGTCCAGCCAGCCAGGAATCTGAGCATCGAGTTGATCGGCGCACAGCGCGTAAAGCTCCTCCGAGCCTCCGATCGGGTCGGCGATATCCTGCCCGTCGTGCCGCAGCAAGAAGGTTTTCGTAGCGGCCTCCGGCCATTGGGAAACAATGGCTCCGCGGTGGGACGGCGTCATGGTCAGGATCAGATCGGCAAATCGCACCAAAACGTCCGTAAGCGGCCGACTCGCGTGCTGGGTAAGATCCAGCGAACGTTCGCCCATCACACGGATCGCTTCGGTCGAAGCCGGATAGCCGGCGCCAGCAGCCACCCCTGCCGACAGGACCAAAACGCCCTGCGATTCCAGGTCGGTCGGGGCAAGGTTCAATCGTTGGGCGATCTGTCGAACGAACAATGCCTGAGCCATCGGACTGCGACACGTATTGCCCGTACAGACCAGCAACACGACCAGACTGGCCCCGCGCAGCACGGCAGAGTCTGTCAAAACACCGGATCGCAAGATCTCCAGCCGGTTGCCCTCCACGCGAACCACGGTGGAGGCCTGGCCGTATCGGCTGGGCCCATCGCTTAACACCATCCCGACCGAATCCCCCAGCGACTGGACGACCTGTTCGGCAGTGACCGTGTCGCCTTGACCAGACAGGTTGGCGCTGGTCAGTACCAGCGGACCGGGGATCAGCCGCAACGCTTCCAAAAGAAACGAGTGATTGGGGACACGAAGTCCGACCGTCCGCTGCGGAGCAACCGATTGCTGCACGGACTGTGGTAAACGATGCAACAAGCTGTCGGGAGCACTGGCGTCCACCACCAACGTCAACGGTCCGGGCCAGCACCGCTGGCTCAACCGCCGCCCGATAACGGGCAGATCCGGACAATAGTCCAGGGCTGCGTCGGCATGCGCTAAAGCCAGCGTCAGGGCCTGGTCCGCGCGGCGCCGCTTGGCGTTCAACAATCGCTCGACCGCTCGGGCACTCAATGCGTTGGCGGCCAAGCCGTAGACGGTTTCGGTCGGAAAGACGACCAGATCGTCCTCTGCCAATAATTGCACAGCGCGATGCACCGCGTCGCGCTGATCATCGGGATGATCCGGGGTGACGATAATCGGTCTCATGGGGTTCTTGGTTCCTCTGCATGAACGGATGCGAGCCCTAAGGCCCGGTGGAGCCGAGGATCAGCCAGGCTGTCGGCGATCAACTGGACGCCGGAGAACTCGTGGTCGAATGTGTGATGGCTGGGCACCGCGACGGTCCAGGCTCCGGCAGTCGTGGCTGCCCGGCATCCGTTTTCGCTGTCTTCCAGCACCAGGATCTGCTGTGGGGCAAGCCCGAATCGAGCCGCAGCCGTCTGATAAATCTCTGGATGCGGCTTGGCGTAGGTGACGTCCTCGGCGGTCAACAGGAAACGAAATCGAGGACGTAGGCCAAAGTGGTCCAGGACGCGGGTGACGAACGGGCGCCGACTGCTGGTGGCGATCGCCTTGGCCAGCCCCGCGGTTTCCAGAGCATCCAGCAGCGCTATCAATCCGGGCATCGGAGCCACATCGCCTGGCAACAAACGGTCGAAGATCGCGTCGGATTCGGCCAGCAGCGCTGCAGCGGTGTCGGTAAACTGGTGGTCGTCGATCATGATCTGCAAGGAACTCAGCTCGGTCAACCCCATCATCTTCCGCTTCAGTTCGGGCGTCAGGAAGCGTCCGCGCCGCCTGAGAAGCTGCTCGCAGACTTCATCGTACAGGTCCTCCGTGTTGAACATCAGCCCGTCCAGATCGAACACCACGGCTTGCGGGCGGGAATCCTGCGTCATGGATCGCACCGCTGGGGCTCGCGTTGAAAACCGATCAAACAGATATCGTCGTTCTGCGATTGGTGGTCGGTAAAACGTTTCACCTCGTCCAGAATCCAGCCACACAAATCCTCCAATCGCTCCGGACCGTGACGGACGGCTTCGATCAACCTGCCGCGCCCGAACAACTCGTGATTGGCATTCATCGCCTCGCTGATCCCATCGGTGTAGATCAGCACCAGATCGCCGGGCTGCAAATCGATCGTGCTGGAATCGTACCGCACCCCCTGCGTGCATCCCAGCGGCGGACCGGTGTTCTCCTCGCCCAATTCTTCGACCTCCCCATCGAAGGCCCTGCGGCAGATCGGCGCCATATGCCCCGCGTTAAACAGCGTGAGAAGATGAGAAAGATTGTCCAACACGCACAGGACGAAGGTGACGAACCAGGTATCGTTCTCCGGCTTGGCAAATTCATCATTGAGCTGATGGAAACCGTCGCGAATCGAGGCGGCGGTGGCCAACCGATATCGGACTTCGCTGCAAAGTCGCGCCATGATCAGCGCGGCAGAAATCCCCTTGCCCGATACGTCGCCCAGGCTGATCGCCGTGCGGCCGTCCGTCAATGGCTGGTATCCATAGTAATCGCCACCGACTTCTTCGGCCGATGCATAGTGCCCGAAAAATCGATACCCGGGAATCTGTGGAGGGGCTTGAGGCAAAAAGTGAAGCTGCACCTCGCGAGCCGTGGCCAATTCCCGCTCGCGCCGATCCAGGTGCAGTTTTGCCTGGTGAGCCGCCGCGTATTCGAGCGCCTGCCCAGCCGTGGCCGTGACGCTCAGCAACACCTCCAAATCGTCGGCGTGAAACCGTTCGTACGGATCGTTCGTGTCGACGTAGATGATCCCCAATGGTTCTTGCATTCGCCCCAGCAGCGGAGCACACATGACGGAACGGATGGGGAAGTCTAAAACCGAATCCCCCAGTCCCAAGTCCGCATCATCCAACCCATCGGCACTCAAGATCGCCTCGCCACGCGACATGACCCGCCGAGCCGCCGTTTGGCTGACCAAACCCAGCGACGAAGCGGCTAAGGTCCCCTCTTCCTTCTGCTTCTGGGCTCGAATCTCCAGATTGCCCGTCTCGGGATCGGGAAACAGGATGAATCCGCGGTCCGATTGCGGAAAAACCGTGAATAAACCATCCAGGATCTTGGGCAACACGAGATCCAAGTCCAGGGAACTCCCCAAGATCCGATGGATCTCCAGAACCGTCTTGAGCTTCTCGTAAGCGTTGACCTCGACGCTCTGCCGTCGAGTCCCATGGCGACTGTCGCCGATCTGAGTCGTCTTTCCGGGATGCTCACCCACGGCATCCATGTCCTGCAACTCGGACCGCGCCGATGG